>JAISII010000016.1 GCA_031262125.1 Oscillospiraceae bacterium
CAAACAAAACGAAATGTAAAAAACCAAAAAACCGGCGGGCTTTCGCTGCAAAACCTTATGCTTGCGGCTGTGCTGCTTGCTGCGGGTGCTGCTTTAAAATTCACCGTGGGCAACATAATTAACTTTGGAATGAAGCCCAACTTTATAATTGCCATGTATTGCCTTATAGTGCTGCTTATTAAGCCAAAAGTATGGGAAGCCGCCATTATAGGGCTGCTTGCAGGGGTTGTATGCCAGTTCTTCCCCGGCACGCCATATTTAAATTTGGCAAGCGAGCTTATAGGTGCAGTTGCAATGTGCCTGCTAATCCGCATCCCGATTTCCGACAGCAAAAATATCCTTAAAAATGCTGTTAACGTAAGTGCCGCAACCTTTATAAGCACACTTATAAGCGGCTTTACGTTCTTGGGGCTTATGTACCTTGTATTTTACGCAGGCAGCCAGCAAGGCACACCTCCTACCGCTCTGGGCGTATTCTTAGGCATAATTTTAGGCACCGCAACCATCAATACTATTATAGTTCAAATTCTGTATTTACCGCTTAAAGGGGTTCTAAAACGATGATTAAAGTCAGCGACTTCACCTTTTGTTACGACGGCTCTGCCCAAAACACCCTGCAAAATGTTAATTTTAACATAAAGCCGGGCGAGTTTATAGGGCTTACGGGCAATTCGGGTTCAGGCAAAACAACACTGCTTTATGCTCTGTGCGGGGTTATCCCCCACTTTGTAAAGGGCGATTTTTACGGCAGCATTAAAATAAACGGGCTGGATACTATCGACACTCCCCCAGCCGAGCTTGCACGGCACATCGGGCTTGTAATGCAAGACACCGAAAGCCTGTTTGCCACAACGGTTGTAGAGGACGAAATACGGTTCGGGCTTGAAAACTTCGGCTTTGCAAACATAGAGGAGCACATTACCCAAACCTTACAGCTTTTAGAAATTGAGCATTTACGCCATGAATTTTTAAAATCGCTCTCGGGCGGGCAAAAACGCCGTGTCGCAATTGCCGCCGTGCTTGCCTTGCAGCCCCAATGCCTGCTGCTGGACGAACCCACAGGCGAGCTTGACCCGCCGGGCAAACGAATGGTGTATGAGATTTTAACAAAGCTTAACAAAAGCGGCGTTACAATTATTGCAGCCGAAAAAAATGTGGAATTGCTGAATGAATTTTGCAAAAAAACCTTTAGTGTGGAGGACGGCTATGTTAAAATTTGAAAATGTAAGCTTTGGGTTCGGCACCGGCAAACAACCGCTGCTTAATAACATTAACTTTGGTTTAGCAGCCGGCGAGTTCGGCGTGCTGCTGGGAGAAAACGGAGCCGGCAAATCTACTCTGCTGCGTTTGTGCAACGGGCTGTTAAAGCCGCAAAGCGGCACAATAACGGTTTGCGGCAACAGCACAAGTGCCGAGAAAACCAGCCTTATTGCAAAAAGTGCAGGGTTTTTGTTCCAAAACCCCGACAGGCAGCTTTGCCAAAAAACCGTGCGTGAGGAATTAGAGTTCGGCTTACGTCTGCACGGCAAAACGGATGAGCTATCTTCCGAATGTGATGAAATTTTGGAAGAGTTTGGGCTAAACCCCGACGACGACCCGTTTTCACTCAGCAGCGGTATGCGGCAATATGCGGCAATCGCCTCGGTTTTGGTGTGCCGCCCTTCGCTTTTGCTTTTAGACGAACCAACCTCTTGGCTGGATGCCACGCAAACCAAAACATTTCTAAGCGTCGTAAAAAAACGGCAACAAAGCGGCACCGCAGTTTTAATGATAACCCACGATATTAAGCTTGCCAACCGTGCCGCCACCCGCACCTTTACCCTGCAGCAAGGGCAGCTATCGGCTTAAAGCCGCACTACAAACAAAACTTTATTTTAATACAGCATAAAATTTACCGCAAAAAAATATTCACCGTTCGACTGCCTTTGGCAGTCTGACAGCGAATAAAAATCGTTAATACTAAATCAATTTAACATTTAAAAGGGAGCACACAATGAAAGCACTCGAATACATCCCCGGCTCTACCCTGCTGCACAAAACAAACCCCATAATAAAAATTGTTGCCGCATTTTTAATTACGGCAGTGTGTTTTATAACGACCAACCATTTTGTTATTTTGGGCATTTTAGCACTTACCGTTTGCCTTGCGGCGTTTTGCCGCAGCGGGTTGTGGGCGTTGCGTGTGCTGCGTTCGCTGTGCATTTTGTCGGCTTTGCTGTTTGTTGTGCAAGCCCTTTGTACGCAGCAGGGCGAGGTTTTGTTTATACTGCCGCTCGGCATAAATGTTACTTTAGGCGGAGTGCTGTTTTCGGCTTTGTTTGTGCTGCGGCTTTTGGCGTGTGCGTTGCCGCTTGCATTGGTGTTTAGAGTAACAAAAGGCATCGACCTTGCAAACGCACTGCACAAAAACCTGCACGTGCCCTATAAATTTGCTTTTGCAATAAGCAGTGCTATGCGGTTTGTGCCAGATTTTATTGACGAAATGCACGAAATTAAAGAAGCTCAAACAGCCCGTGGTGCAGAGCTTGACAGCCGCAACCCTTTTAAAAAAATACGGCTGCTTGTGCCGCTGTGCGTGCCGTTGCTGCTCTCTGGCGTACGCAAGGCACAAAGTGCCGCAATTTCGGCAGAACTGCGAGGGGTTTCGCTAAGAAGTTAGCAAAATTCTTGCTTCTTGCTTCTTGCTACTTGCAGCAAACCCGCTTTGGTGTTAAAACCAAGGCGGGTTTTTGCTATATTTGAGGTAAAAAGGAGTAAGTCGGAAAATTATATAAATTTATATTACTATAATCAATACTTAACATTAAGCAAATAAGTTGCAAAAAATTTTACTTTTTTTCCAGAATTTTTGCGAATATTTTTAAAGCAAGTGTAATATACTTAATAACTGTACCATTAAAAGGCAAAAATTGCAACACCAAAAGCAATAAAAGAGCAAATTTTAACATAAATTTTATCATTTTTGCCTCTTTTTGTAAAAAATATGTGAAAACTTATAAAAATTTTTAAAAAACTAATGACTTTTTAGATAGTGTGTGATATAATGTAGTTGAATAAAAAGGTTAGCTGTTTTTACAGTGGTTTAGACCACAAAAATTGCAAACCTTTAAGTAAAGCGAGGGTTTTAAATGAGTTCAAAATCTTGTATCACCATTGGCAGGCAATTTGGCAGCGGCGGGCGAGAAATCGGCAAACTGCTGGCGGAGAAACTCAATTTTCCCTTTTATGACCGGGCGTTAATCTCACTTGCAGCTAAAGAAAGCGGGATGGACCCTGAGCTGTTCGCAGAGGTTGACGAAACGGCAGCAAACAGTTTGCTTTACTCTTTAAGCATGGGGCTGTACAGCTTTGGCAACGGGTTCTCGGCTATGGGTGATTTGCCGGTTAACGATAGGCTGTACCTTTTGCAGCACAAAATAATTAAAAAAATTGCAGATGAAGGTCCGTGCGTTATTGTAGGGCGGTGCGGCGATTATATTTTAAGAGAAAAGCCCGAGTTAATAAGCGTGTTTATCCACGCAAATATAAATTTCCGAACGCAAAGGGCAATAGAAATCCACAATATCGACAAAGCCCGTGCAGAGCAAATTGTTACCAAGACAGATAAACGCAGAGCAAACTATTACAGTTTTTATTCGGGTCAGCGTTGGGGGCTGGCAGAGCAGTACGATTTATGTATCGACAGCAGCAAGTTAACCATTCCTCAGGCAGTTGACGTTATTTATGAGTATGTAAATATTCGTAATAAAAAATAAAACAATGTCAAAATCACTTCTCCCGAATAAACTGTTTATAATTATACTTACGCAATTTTCTTGTGCGGGCTGCCCGGCAAGCAAGCGGAATGTAAAAAAGGTTTTTGAAGGGAGGGTTTTAAAAAATGCCGCATTTTGGTTTTAATATGTTTGCGTATGAGGGCATTCAGGGCGATACCGATGATTTCATCTTTTGGGGTGAAGAATGGCACGAAAGCGAACGGTAGCCTTTTGCCAAACAAAAAAACAAAATTTTAAAATCCGCAGTTTTAAAACGCTGCGGATTTTTTTTATTGCAATATTCTGTAAAATTTTAACGGTCTGCAATATGCAATTCTTGTTTTAAAGCACGCTGCAACAATGCCGATACGTTAATTCCGCTTTGTTCTGCTTTATAGTCAAGCCACGAAGGCAAGGTAACATTGCGGCGGACTGTTCGTGCATCGTTTTTGCGGCGATATTCCGAAAAATCAACATCCACAAGGGTTACAACATCGTCGGGGGCTTCTTTTTCTACATTTTCAATTGCCGAAGGTTGCGGCAAAGCTTTCTTTTTGTCTTGATAATCAATCCCCATTAAGCCAATACAATCCCGTGCCATTTCAATAGCTTCGGCGTAGTTTTTGCCTTGGGTATTGCAATCAAAATCGGGAACATAAACTACTATATATTTTTTTCCTTTACTCATAACAATCGGGTACGCATTTTTCATATCGGTTTCCTCCAAAAAATCTTATCTTAATACTTCATTTAAGCCCACGTCGTCTGATAATAGCTTTTGCAAGCCTTTCGTCTGTTTCTTTATGTCTTACAACAGGTTCGGTTTGGTCGCCTTTGGTGTAAATATCGTGGTTTGCACCATGCCGCTCAAACCTCCAACCGTTCTTTTCCAATAGCTTTATGAGGTCTTTAGTTTTCATATCTTGCCCTCCTGCCTTTATATTATACACACTAAATGTGTATTTGTAAAGCGTTTCATTAAAATCTCTTTAAAAACTTTGTTTTTGCGGTTATATATTGCAATTCTTCACAAAAAATGTTATAATGCTGATACTTTACAAAATATGCCAATTTTTTTGCTTAACTAAACAAAAAAACAAAGGAACGCCCATAACAGACGTTCCCCCGTTTTTTGAATATTAAATTTTTAAATTGCTGCCCCTATAACGGTTCGGGGGCTTGATGCAATCTTTTATTTTTTTGTTCTTAAATCCAGCTGCTGTGCAGCAGTTTTTAATCTGCCGATAACCTAAATTTTAAAACTACTCTTCCCCTGTTATCAGTGCAAGCGGGTCGCAATACTGCCCATTAACTTTAATTTCTATATGCAAATGGCTGCCCAAAGCTTCTTCACTGGGGATTTCTCCCAATGTGCCAAGCTCATCGCCTTGCTCTACGGTGTCGCCTTTGCTTACGTTAACTTCGTCCAAACCGCAGTAGTGAATCTCATAATTATCGCACTGCACGCTTACCACGTTGCCTAAATAATCATCGGTATAAATGCCGTTTACCGTCCCGTCGGACATTGCCGATATTGCGTCGCCTGCCGCACCTTTAAAATCGGTGCCGGTGTGTGCACGGTAGTCGCCCATTGTTTCGTTTAAAACCGCCTCTTCGCTATATTCCTGAATTACGGTTTTATCCGCCAACGGGTAGCCTAAATCTTCCGAAACAGCCATAATCATTTGCAGCACACTTTGTGTAAGCGGCTCTTCATAAATTTTGGTTGTTTGCGGTTCTTGCGTTGGTTCGGGTCGTGTTTCCGAAATCACAATAAC
>JAISII010000066.1 GCA_031262125.1 Oscillospiraceae bacterium
CACAAAAACCGAGCATATCGCCAGCACCCCGACATATGAAATGTTTGCCGTTTTTTCTGCAATTTTTTTCAGCTTTTCCAAAATAAAAATCCCGCTTTCTCAAAAAATAAATAGCTTTAATCTAAATTTAACAAGTCTATTCCCAAAATGTCAAGGCTTTCTTTATCAACAGCCGAGGGGCAGTCCGACATTAGCTCGCTTGCGTTTTGAACTTTTGGGAAGGCGGTAACATCACGCAAATTATCGGTTTGGCACAGCAGCATTGCCACACGGTCCAAGCCTATGCCCATACCGCCGTGGGGCGGTGCACCGTATTTATATGCTTCTACCAAAAAGCCGAACTTTGCTTCGATTTCTTCCTCGGTTAGGTTAAGGCGGCGGAACATTTGCTGTTGCAGCTCATAATCGGTAATACGCATAGAACCGCTGGACAGCTCGACGCCGTTAAGTGTTAAATCGTAGGCTTTGGCAACCACTTTGCCGGGGTCGGTGTCGAGGTATTGCATACTTTCTTCGGTTATCATCGTAAAGGGATGATGCATCGCAATCCACTGCCCGCTTTGCTCGTCTTTTTCAAAAAACGGGAAGTCTACAATCCACAAGAATTTATATTCGTCGGGTATAATCGCTAAGTTCTTTGCAACCTTAAGACGCAACGCCCCCAGCACGGGCAAAACGCTCGATTTCTCGCCCGATACTATAAACACAACATCGCCTTTTTCTGCGCCGACGGCACTATAAACAGCCTCAAGCTCCTTCGGCTGCATAAACTTTGCAAACGAGCAATTGGGTGCATCCTCTGCCCAGCGAACATACGCCAAGCCCTTTGCACCAATGCCTTTTACAAACTCGGTCAGCTTGTCAATCTCTTTGCGGGTTAGGGTTGCCGCAGCATTTTTTGCAACAATTGCCTCTACCCTGCCGCCTGTTTTTACGGCATCGGCAAACACTGCAAAGCCGCAGTCTTTTACAATGTCCGAAATGTTTTGCAGCTTCATTCCAAAGCGAATATCCGGCTTATCGGAACCATACTCCTCCATTGCCTGCCTATAGGTCATCCGCTCGAACTTTTTCTCAATATCTTTGCCCAAAAGCTTTTTAAAAAGCACATTAAAAAAGCCTTCGTTAATCTCTAAAATTTCGTCCACATCGGTAAACGAAATTTCCATATCTATCTGGGTAAATTCGGGCTGACGGTCGGCACGCAGGTCTTCGTCCCTAAAACAACGTGCAAGCTGAATATACCTGTCGAACCCCGAAAGCATAAGCAACTGCTTATAAATTTGCGGCGATTGCGGCAAGGCATAAAACTTGCCTTTATGCACCCGTGACGGCACTAAATAATCTCTTGCCCCCTCGGGTGTAGATTTTACCATCATCGGGGTTTCTATTTCTATAAACCCGTTTTCATAAAAATAATCACGGGCGATTTTTGCAATTTCGCCCCGCATAATAATATTATCGGTAAGTGTTTTTCTTCGCAAATCAAGATAGCGGTATTTTAACCTAAGCTCTTCGTTTGTGTTTAGTTTTTCGGTAATTTCAAAAGGCGGTGTTTGTGCTTTTGAAAGTATTCTGAGCTCGGTTACAAAAATTTCTACATCGCCTGTTTTTATTTGCTTGTTTTTAGACGAGCGTTCTTTAACCTCGCCCACTGCGGCAAGCACAAATTCGCCCCGCACGGCAAAGGCTTTTTTAAAAATTTCGGGTGCTGTTGTATCGTCAAAGCTAAGCTGAACAATTCCCGTTCTGTCCCGCAAATCTATAAAAATAATCTGCCCCAAATCACGCTGCCGCTGCACCCAGCCGCACACGGTAACTGTTTTGCCAACATCGGCAAGCTGCACATCTCCGCAATAGTGGGTTCGTTTAAGTCCTGTCATAAATTCTGCCAATTTTAAAACTCCTAAATATGATTTCTGCATTCTGCATTCTTATTTCTTATTTAAAATAAGCAACTCCGCTTTCAAAAATAAACTGGTCTTTGTTGCCCGGCACATTTTTGCACACATTTTCGCCTTTACGTTCGGAGTGCCCCATTTTGCCGAAAACTCTGCCGTCGGGGCTTGTAATACCCTCAACAGCGGCAACCGAGCCGTTTACGTTGTAAATTCCGCTGCCGGCGTTATTACCGTTATAATCAACATATTGCGTCGCAATTTGCCCATTTGCGGCAAGCCTGTTTATAACCTCTTGTGTTGCGGCAAAACGCCCCTCGCCATGAGAAACGGGGATTGCATACACATCCTCGGTGCTTGCCTTTGCAAGCCACGGTGAAATTTTAGACACAACCTTGGTGTATGCAATTTTTGAAATATGCCGCCCGATTGTGTTAAAGGTAAGTGTCGGGTCGGCGGGGGCGATTTCTCTAATCTCGCCATAGGGCAGCAAGCCCAGTTTAATTAACGCCTGAAAACCGTTGCAAATGCCCAGCATTAAACCATCTCGGTCGTTAAGCAGCTGCATAACTGCGTTGGTGATGCGTGGGTTACGCAAGGTGGTTGCCACAAACTTGCCGCTTCCGTCAGGTTCATCGCCTCCGCTAAAGCCGCCCGGCAGCATAACAATCTGTGCTTTGTTTATTAGTTTTTCCATTTGAGCTATTGTTTCCTCAATAGCGGCAGGGGTCAGGTTTTTTACAACCAAAACATCAACATCGGCACCGGCGTTTTTAAACGCACGGTAGGTGTCTACCTCGCAGTTTGTGCCGGGGAAAGCCGGTATAAACACCCGTGGGCGTGCAATGGTTACTGCCGATTTTGCACTGCGTGGGGCTGTTTTGCTTGCTGAATTTATGTCTGCATTTATAACGCTTGCCGCCTCTGCCGTGTTTGGGAACACTCCGCAAAGTGTAGCATTCCACTTGTCAAAAGCAGCATCCATTGGTATATTTTCGCCGCCGATAACAAACTCGGGCTCTGCCTTTGTTTTGCCCAAAAGCACGGCGGGCAAATTTGCCAAAGCTTCGGCATTTTCAACCTCTAAAACAAGGCTGCCCTGCTTTGGTGCAAACAACTCTTCAAAGGTAATTTCGTCTGCAAACTCAAATCCCAAACGGTTGCCGAATGCCGCCTTTGCCACACAGGCTGCCGCACCGCCTTCTTTAACAACCGCCGCCGAGAGGATTTTGCCCTGCTCCGCTAATTTGTAAATTGTTGCATAAATATTTTTAAGCTCGTCCCATAGCGGCATAAGCGTTTTTTCGTCCACAGGGGTTTTAACCAAATACACATCCGAGCCTGCATTTTTAAACTCAGCCGAGATTGTTTTGGATGCCTTTGTCATCGCCACGGCAAAGCTGCACAGTGTGGGCGGAACATCAATATTTTCAAAGCTGCCCGACATACTGTCTTTGCCGCCGATGCTTGGGATTTGCAGATTAAGCTGTGCCGTTAACGCACCCAAAAGTGCCGCTGCGGGCTTGCCCCAACGCTTGGGGTCGCTGCCCAATCGTTCAAAATATTCTTGGAATGTCAGCCTTGCCGCCAACGGGTTTGCACCAACTGCCGCTAATTTTGATAGCGACTCTACCACTGCATACGCCGCCCCGTGGAACGGGCTCCACCTGCTTACACCCGGGATAAACCCATATGCCATTGCTGTTGCATCGTCGGTTTTGCCGTCAATAAGCGGCAGCTTTGCAACCATAGCCTCTTGCGGCGAGGTTTGTGTTTTGCCGCCAAACGGCATAAGCACCGAAGCCGCACCAATGCTCGAATCAAAGCGTTCGCACAAACCCATTTGCGATGCCACGTTAAGCCGCCCAAGGTTTGTTAAAAACGCTGTTTTTGCATCCTTGCCCGTCAAATCCTCCGGCACTGCGTTAAGGTAGCAGTCGGATGCCGACGGTGCGGCAATTACCGCTTTTGCAAGCTGCGTAACGCCGTTTGT
>JAISII010000156.1 GCA_031262125.1 Oscillospiraceae bacterium
ATTGACGGCTATGATATTACCACCCTCGACCGTGCCGAGCTGCGTAAGGTTTTTGGTATGGTTTTGCAAGACACTTGGCTGTTTAGCGGCACTATAATGGAGAATATCCGCTACGGCAACCTGGGTGCCTCCGACGAGGAAGTTATTGCAGCCGCAAAAACGGCACACGCCCACCGCTTTATTACAACCCTGCCCGATGGCTACAACACCGTTTTAAACGAGGATGCCACCAATATTTCGCAAGGGCAACGACAGCTTCTTACAATTGCAAGAACAGTTTTGTCTGACCCGCAAATTTTGATTTTAGACGAAGCTACCTCCTCGGTAGACACACGAACCGAAATGCGAATACAGCGTGGAATGAAAAACCTGATGAAGCAACGCACAAGCTTTGTTATAGCCCACCGACTCTCTACCATTAGGGATGCCGATTTAATTTTGGTGCTTAACAACGGCGATATTGTAGAAACGGGCAACCATTTGCAGCTGCTCGAACAAAACGGTTTTTACGCCGATTTATACAATTCTCAGTTTGCATCTTAATTTTTAAGCTTGTCAATTGTACCAAAGTGCATTTTGCTATTTTAAAACATGTTTTTTAACAACGGGGGTACGAAAATGGAAAAAAGACTGCACAAAAAATCCGGCAACGAGGTTTCTCTGTTAGGGTTTGGCTGCATGCGGCTGCCTAAGCTCTACCCAAACCAAGAGGAAATTAACCGCCCGGAAGCACAAAAGCTGATTGATTATGCCTATGAAAACGGGGTTAATTATTACGACACAGCCTATGTGTATCACAACGGCGAGTCGGAGCATTTTATTGGGCAGGCTTTAAGCAAATACCCACGCCAAAGCTGGTTTTTGGCAACAAAGTTCCCCGGGTGGATAAAACACGGGCAAAACCCCGCCGGAGCTAAAGAGATTTTTGAACAGCAGCTTAAAAACTGCGGCGTAGAATATTTTGATTATTACCTTTTGCACAGCATAAACACCCGCCACGAGTTTGACAAATGGTATGTTGACGGCGGCGTTGCAGAGTATTTCTTTAAAGAAAAGGCAGCCGGGCGAATTAAAAACCTTGGGTTTTCGTTCCACGGCAACAGCGAGCTTATGCGTTACCTTGCCCCGCTTTATCCGTGGGATTTTTCACAAATTCAACTTAATTACCTCGACTATAAGACCGATATTTCTAAAGAGCTGTATGAAATTCTTGAGGCTAACAACATACAGTGCATAATAATGGAGCCTGTTCGTGGCGGAACGCTTGCCACCCTCACCCCGCAGGCGTGTGAGATTTTAAAGGGTGCAAATCCGACCGCTTCAATTGCATCGTGGGCAATACGTTTTGCGGCATCGCTGCCCAATGTTCTTACCGTCCTCAGCGGTATGAGCAATATGGAGCAAACCGCCGACAATGTTGCAACACTGACCGATTTTGCACCACTTAATAAAGATGAATATGCCGCTATTGACCGTGCGTTAGAGCAGTATTTAAAGCTTGAACACATACCCTGCACCGCTTGCCGCTATTGCAACGGTTGCCCGCAAAAAATTGATATTCCCGCAATTTTTACCGCTTTTAACAACGGCACGGCAATAAACAAAGCCGATGCCGCACGCTGCTTTAAGTGCGGAACTTGTGTGCCGCATTGCCCGCAGAATATTAATATACCCGTGCAGCTTGAAAGGCTTAGTAAAATGTGATTTTTTGTTAACCACCCCGACCTCAAAAAAACAAATTTCTTTTTGAATTTCATTTTGTAAAAAAATTGCACAAAAACCACCCCGTCTTCGCTAAAGCGAATCCACCCCTCCCCGGAGGGGAATATTAGCACTAAACCGAAAGGACTAATTACAGCAAAATGCAAAAACTATCCACCAAAACACAAAAACTTTGCCTTGCGGCTTTGCTTGTTGCCTTGGGCATAATTTTGCCCTATGTTTGCCATATTTTTGGGAGCGGGCTGGGCAAAATGCTGTTGCCGCTGCACCTGCCTGTTATTACTGCCGGGCTGCTTTTAGGTCCGCTTTTTGCACTGCTTGTTGCCGTGCTTAGCATAAGCCTGAGTTTTCTGCTGACGGGTATGCAAATGCCCTCAGCGGTGATGTTCCCGTTTATGTTTGTCGAGCTTTGCTGCTATGGGTTAATTTCGGGGCTGTTTGCACGGATGGTTAATAAAAACAAGTTTTTTTCTTACATTGGGGTTGCAGGTACGCAAATTTTTGGGCGTGTGCTGTATGCAGGCATTTTGGCGTTTGTAATTTTTGCTTTGCCCGTACCGACTGCACCTGCTTTAACAACGGTTTATGTGGCGTTAGTTGCGGGCGTTCCGGGCATAATCCTCCAACTGGCGGTTGTGCCTGTTTTAGTGATTTTAGCAAAAAAGGTGATGCATTTTGACTGATTTTGAATTTTTGAAAAGCGAGCTGCAAAGCGGCGACTTTTCTTGTGTTGTTATAAAAAACGGCAAAAAAACAACCTCGACACTGCCGAGCATTAAACCTTTGCTTGCCCTGCTTGCCGAGGATGAAAATTATTTAAAAAATGCCGATGTTGCCGATAAAGTGGTCGGCAAAGCTGCTGCGTTGCTGCTGGCATACGGCAAGGCGGCTGCGGTTTTTGGTGCAACAATGAGCAGCTCCGCCGCAGAAGTTTTAAAGCAGCACAACATACCCTATGCTTGCACAAATATGGTTGATTTTATTGAAAACCGCACAAAAACAGGCATGTGCCCAATGGAGCAGCTTTGCCTTGAAATTGACGACCCGGCTGCTGCTTATGCTATGCTAAAAGCTAAGGTGTAAACCGCCCTTTTTTCTCCTTCCGTCAGAGCTACGCTCTGCCACCTCCCTCTAAGAGGGAGGCTTTAGGGTACACTCAAAAAGCGAGTAAAAAAAGTCCCCCTCCGGGTGGGGGATGTCGGCGAAGCCGACAGGGGGAGAAAGCGACGCAAGTCGCATCTAACTTCTAACCTCTGTCTTATAACCTCTGAAAACTATACATTAAACCTAAACAGCACAATATCCCCGTCCCGCATAACATACTCTTTGCCCTCGCTGCGAACAAGGCCTTTTTCTTTGGCTGCGGTCATACTGCCGCAAGCCATCAAATCATCAAAGTGAATAACCTCGGCACGAATAAACCCACGCTCAAAGTCGGTATGAATTTTTCCGGCTGCCTGCGGGGCTTTTGTGCCTTTTTTTATTGTCCATGCCCTAACCTCGGGCTTGCCCGCCGTAAGGTAGGATATTAGCCCCAGCAGGGCATAGCTTTCTTTAATCAGCCTGTCTAAGCCCGACTCTTGCAAGCCAAGCTCCTCTAAAAACGCCGATTTTTCTTCGTCGTCCAGCTCGGTCAGCTCCGCCTCAATTTGGGCACAAATGGGCAGCACCGCCGAAGCTTCCTCTGCTGCAAAAGCTTTTACTTTTTGCAGGTTTTGGTTGTCCTGCACCCCTGCCGAATAATCCTGCTCACTCAAATTTGCCGCATAAATAACGGGCTTATTGGTCAGCAGTTCAACTGTGGCAAGCAGCTCGGCTTCCTCGGGCGTGCAATCAACTTGGCGGGCACATTTGCCCTCGTTAAGCTCATCCCTCACTCTTGAAAAAAAGTCAACCTCTGCTTGGTATTTTTTATCTGCTTTAACCATTTTTTGTGCTTTATCAATCCGCCGTGTAATAATCTCAACGTCGGACAATATCAGCTCTAAATTTATTGTTTCTATATCCCTGATTGGGTCAACCGAACCCTCTACGTGGATTATATCGCCGTCGTCAAAGCAACGCACAACGTGAATTATAGCATCGCACTCACGAATATTTGACAAAAACTTGTTGCCCAAGCCTTCACCTTTAGATGCACCTTTTACAAGCCCGGCAATGTCAACAAACTCAATAGATGCAGGGGTGAGTTTATCGGGGTTGTGCATTTGTGCCAGTGCGTCCAGCCGTTTATCGGGTACGGCAACAACGCCGACATTAGGGTCTATAGTGCAAAACGGGTAGTTTGCCGACTGTGCCCCTGCGTTTGTAATTGCGTTAAACAACGTGCTTTTGCCAACATTCGGCAAGCCTACTATTCCTAATTTCAATTTTTATTTCTCCTGTAATATAAAAAGTTTTTTGAGCAAACCACCCCGTCTTCGCTAAAGCGAATTCACCCCTCCACGGAGGGGAATATTATCACAAGCAATAGACTGAATGCTTTCTCCTTCCGTCAGAGCTACGCTCTGCCACCTCCCTCTAAGAGGGAGGCTTTGGGTTACACACAAAAAAGTCTCCCTCTCGGAGGGGGATGTCGGCGAAGCCGACAAGGGGAGAGAAAAGGCAAGCCCATAGTCTCGGTGATGCGGAAATATTCCCCTCCGGGGAGGGGTGGCAAGGCGTTAGCCTTGACGGAAGGAGAAAACAGTTTATTAAATCACCCAATCAACCACCCAACAAATTCCGTAAATTATGGGCTGGTGCAAAATATAAATCACCAATGTTTTGCGGCCGCAAGCGGCAAAAAACGGCACTCTCTTTTTACTCATAAATTTGGGGAACTTACCATCCCGTGCGTATTTGCCCAAAAATGTACCCACCAAATAAACAAAAAACCACGGCAGCAACGGGAAGTAATCTGACGATGTGAACCCTGACGAATAAACCCCAAAAAAGGCGAAATAATCGGTTGAGTACATTTGCTGCGGCAGGGCGATTGTATATAAACCCTCAACACCAATATAGCCTTGTGCCACATTTGCGGTAACTATATACAGCAGCACACAAATAATTATGCCCAAAATGGTTGGGGTAATGTTAACAAGGAATTTAAGCAAGCAAAACAGCAAAATGCTAACCGCCAAAAAGTGTATTATGCCAAATGCTATAAATTGCTCGGGGAACACATAATAGGTTACAAGCGAGATTATAATCGCAATTATAAGCAACGACACCCCACGCTTAAAATTGCTGTGGCTAAGCTGCGACGATATGCCGCAAATTATAATAAAAGCAGCCGCAAAAAACGGCTCTGCCGGGGCAAAAAAGCCAAACAGCCACTGTGCCCATTGTGCATTGAAAATAAACCCCGCCGTATAAAACCCGTGGAAAACAACCATGCACAAAATGCAAAGCCCTCGAATTTCGTCCATTGCAAAAATTCGGTTTTGGCTTTTGCTCTTGCTTTTGCTTTTAGCCATTCGGTACCCCTCTATAATTTTTAATTAATCTTCAATTTTAACAAAAGCCTCTGCCCCGTGCTTGCAAATCGGGCAAACAAAATCGTCGGGCAATGTGTCGCTTTCGTGTACATAGCCGCAAATAACACAGCGGTAGCCCTTTGTCTTTTTTTGCGGCTTTGGCTTAATATTTTTATGGTAATCGGCATAGGTTACCGACTCCTCGTCCGACAGAACCTTTGCCTCGGTTACTTCGCACAAAAATTCAATATGCGAGCCTAAATCTCGGTTAGAAATAACCTTTAGAGAAATTACCGCATTTGTAAATTGGTTAAGGTAGCACAAGCCATTTTCGGTTCTGGAAATATCAACCCCCGCCAATTTGTCGGTATCTCGTCCGCTTTTAAAGCCAAAGTTTTCAAACACACTAAACGGCACACTTTTTGCAAGCACCGACAGGTTGCATTCGCCTGTTTGCTGCAAAACCTCGGTTGAGTAGTTTTGCTTATTTATCGAGATTGTAATAAGCAGCGGGTTGTCGGCAACCTGCACAGGTGTGTTAATTATGCAGCCGTTATCACGTCCGCAAAACTTTGTTGTAAGCACATAAAGCCCGTAGCTGATTTTAAAAAGAGAAGTTTTGTCTGTCATATTAAATAATCGCCTTTCTGTAAAAATGCATTTATGCGTACTTAAAAAACCAAACTGCCGCCGCAAAAATACGGCGGCAAATATTTTTAATTTTAGAACAATTTACCCAATAAGCCTAACACGTAAAACGTCGGCAACCCCTGCAACATCTTCCAAAGCAAGCGAATTTTTAGCGTCTATATCAATAACTGTATAGGCAAAGTCGCCCTTGCTTTTGCTTTCCATATTCTCTACATTGCTGCCTTTTTGTGCAACCAATTCAAGCACCTTTTGCAGTATGCCCGGCTTGTTGCGGTGGAACACGCACAAACGTGGTGCGGCGGTTTTGGCAAGTGATAAATCGGGGAAGTTCACCGAATTTTTAATAATGCCCTGCTCTAAATAATCACGGATTTCATCCGCTGCCATAACGGCACAATTGTCCTCACTCTCGGGTGTTGAAGCACCCAAATGCGGCATCGCAATAACGCCGTCGATGCAAAGCAAATCGTCGGTTGCAAAATCGGTAACATAAGCCGAAATTTTGCCGCTTTGCAAGGCTGCAATTATATCGCCCGATACAACCAAACCATCACGAGAGTAATTTAAAATACGCACGCCGTCCTTCATTTTTGCAATTTCGGCGGTGTTTATCATACCCTTTGTTTTGTCGTTGAGCGGCACATGCACGGTAATGTAATCTGCCTCGGCAAACACTGCATCTAAGCTTACAACGTGCTTAATGTGGCTGCTTAGCTTTAGTGCCGAATCTACCGACAAAAACGGGTCGTAGCCTATAACCTTCATACCCAAAGCGTTGCATGCGTTGGCAACCAAAATGCCTATTGCACCCAAGCCGATTATGCCAATTGTTTTGCCCGTAATTTCGGGTCCTACAAACTGGCCTTTGCCTTTTTCTACAAGTTTGCCAACCTCGGCACCCTTGCCTTTAAGGGTTTTTGCCCATTCTATGCCGCCTACAATATTGCGTGAACTTAGCAGCAAACCTGCAAGCACAAGCTCTTTAACCGCATTTGCGTTAGCACCCGGTGTGTTGAACACAACAATGCCTTCTTCGGAGCATTTGCCAACGGGAATGTTATTAACACCTGCACCCGCACGAGCAATAGCCAGCAAGCTTTTCGGCAGCACCATATCGTGCATAGATGCACTGCGTACCATTACGGCATCGGGGTTTTGGCAATCGTCGGCAACTGCAAAGTTTGCACCCAAACGGTCGGTGCCTATTTTTGCAATTTTGTTAAGGGTAAGTATATTAAACATTAGCTTCAAACTCCTTCATAAATTTAACAAGAGCTTCTACGCCGGCATAGGGCATAGCGTTGTAGATTGATGCACGCATACCGCCAACCGAGCGATGACCTTTAAGGTTAATAAACCCTGCCGCAGTTGCTTCTTTAACAAATTTAGCGTCAAGCTCATCACTGCCCGTTACAAAAGGGATGTTCATAAGCGAACGGTCCTCTTTAACAACTGTGCCTTTAAACAGCTTGGAACTGTCTAAAAAGTCATAAATAAGCCCTGCTTTTTTCTCGTTTAGCTCTTGCATTTTTGCAAGCCCGCCGATTTCGTTTTTAATCCACTCCAGCACAAGCTTCATCATATAAATGGTGT
>JAISII010000004.1 GCA_031262125.1 Oscillospiraceae bacterium
GCGCCCCACTATGAAATTTTAATGCGTTATTTAGCTGTTATACTCTGAAATTTTTATAAACTATTGACAGCCCTTTTGGGGATAATTTTGTGTTTTGGGGGTTTTGGGGGTTTCTTCCTTTCGTCAGAGCTACGCTCTACGCTACCAAGAGGTCAGAGTCAAGAGGCAAGATTTTTCTTTTTTCTCCTTCCGTCAAGGCTGACGCCTTGCCACCTCCCTCTAAGAGGGAGGCTTTTGGACACACTTTAAAAGAAAGCAAAATGTGCCATATTTGTATTGACAAAAAACAATTATTGAGTATAATAAAGATGTAAGGAACTTACCGATAGACGGCTGTTCCTCATGTTCGGTTAAAAATAACCGCCTTATGTGGAAGTGAGGCGGTTATTTCTTTTTGCCATTGTTTTTATCAACAGCTAAAGAGATTATTGCTACTATTACGCTTAATAAAGCTAAAAGCTCTAATGTACTCATAGTTACAACCCCTCCTTCCCTATGTTTTGCCCAGCTGTGGCTGAAGTAAAAGAAGAAAAGAGGAACACGCCTACCGTATTGGCAAGCCCCTTACATTTTTAATTATACGAATTATGTCTTTATTTGTCAACAACTTTGTGATTGTTTTCTGTCAATTTTAATTGCAATCCTCTATTGCTATTGCCCCACATTTAACGTATAATGCTTATAGAAAGAAGGTTTTAGCTATGCCCACCTTAACTTTTCGCAAGCTCGAGGATTCCGACCTCCACTTAATAGAAAATTGGCTGAACAAGCCCTACATAAAAAAATGGTACGACCCAATTGCCGACTGGCTGGTAGAAATAAACGCACGCCACGGCGAGTATTTTTGGCTGCACCATTTTATTGTTATGCACGGCAACACGCCAATCGGCTTTTGCCAATATTACGACTGCTTTGATTCGGTTGGTTTGGAGGACTGGAACGGGCGAAAATTCCCAAATAAGGGAGAAATTTATACTATCGATTACTTAATCGGCGAAGAGGACTACCTCGGCAAGGGCTACGGCAAAGAGCTTATAGGACTGCTGACGGAATATGTTTTTTTGCATGGTGCAAGTGAAATTATAGTCGACCCCGATAAAGAAAACGCAAAGTCAAACGGCGTGTTAAAAGCGAACGGATATGTTTTTGATGATGAGTTTGGATTTTACCGAAAAACTCTGAAAGACAGCATTGATATACAAAAGCTTCATACCACCCCAATGGGTGCGGAGCGTATTCGCCGCAACCTTGGTTTGGGCAATGCCGACGTGGTAGAATGGTGCAAAAATGCAGTGGCAAACGCACCCGATTCTGCTATTGTTCGGCGGGGCAAAAATTGGTACGTCAGCGGCGACGGCTTTGTTATCACAATCAACGTCCACAGCCATACAATTATTACGGCACACAAGCTTAAACCCAACAGGTATCTTAAAAAAGAATGAGAAGTGAAAAGCATGATGCATAATCCAAAACAAACGATAGGTAAACTAATCGACAAACAGGGTGTGGCGTTTATCGCCTCGGTAGACGCAGACGGCGTACCAAATATGAAAGCTATGCTGCCGCCACGCAAACGTGAGGACATTAAGGTTTTCTATTTCTCCACTAACACCTCGTCGGAGCGGGTGGCACAATATTGTGCAAACCCCAAAGCAAGCATTTATTTTTACAGCAAATGCCTGTGGTCGTACCACGGTGTTATGTTAAAAGGCGTTATGGAAGTCCTAACCGATGACGAGAGCAAAAAGATGATATGGAAAAAGGGCGACACAATATACTATTCGGGCGGAGTAACCGACCCGGATTATTGCGTACTGCGTTTCACCGCAACCACAGGACGGTATTACGCCAATTTTAAGACGGAAGATTTTGAGATTTAAATAAAGAGGGGTCAAAATGAAAAAAGCAGTAATCATCACCGGCACAGAAGTCAAAGGCTGCACCTATCATATAAAAGAAGCTTTTTTGCAGGAGCTTAGCGGTGAATACAAAGCAACCGAATTTACCCTGCCGAAAGATATGCCGCATTTTTGCTGCGGCTGCAAGGTTTGCTTTTTTGACAGCGAGAGCCGCTGCCCTCATGCAAAAAGCGTTATGCCCATTTGGAATGCAATGCTGCAAGCAGATTTGCTCGTTTTTGCTGCCCCTGTTTATGTTATGCGTGTACCGGGTCAGCTAAAGGCGTTGCTCGACCATTTCGGCTGCCACTGGATGGTTCACCGACCCGACTCGGCGATGTTTAACAAGCGGGCTGCCATACTCACCCAAAGCGTAGGTGCACCCAACGGTGCCGCACAAAAAGACATTGCAACAAGCCTATCGTGGCTGGGCGTACCGAGCGTAAAGCGGTTGGGCTTTGGGCTTATGGAGGGCGTAATTTGGGATGAGCTTTCGGCACAACGCAAAGAAAAAATAATAGCCAAAACAAAACGGTTTGCAAAAGGCTTTGTCGGCATAAAGCCTGCAAAAAAGTCGCTTAAAACACGGGTGCTGTTTTTGGTTGCAAAGCAGCTGCACAAAGGCTTGCTTAAAAAAGAGGCTAAATTAAGTGCCGACAACCGTCATTGGGTGGAACAGGGTTGGTTGAAGGAGAGCAAATAATGAAATACTATCAAATCGCAGCACTTGCACTATTATGCATTTTTTACATTACTTACATCGCAAAAATGCTGCTGCTTAAAAAGCAAGGCATAAAAGGCAGCATTCTCGGCAAAAACGCTCTCGAAAAAGCTCTTCTTATTGTAACCTATGGCGGTGCGGCGGTGCAATTTTTAAGTGCGTTGTTTCCTAATTTGATATGGGGATTCCCGTCGTTTCTAACCATGCACGAGGACGGGCTGATATTAATGCTTTTTGGTGTTGGTGCTTTTATTGCGGCGGTAGCTAATATGCAAAACAATTGGCGGGCAGGGTTTAACAACGAGCAAAACACAAAGCTGGTTACCCACGGGGTTTATCAATTCTCTCGCAACCCTGCTTTTGTTGGGTTTGACTTGCTGTATATTGGTTGTGCGTTTGTGTTCCCCAACGTGCTTAATATTGCAATAACACTTTTTGCCTTGGTGCTGTTCCATTTGCAGATTTTATCTGAAGAACGCTTTTTGGTGTTGCAGTTTGGCGAAGAATATTCTGCCTATTGCAAAAAGGTTATGCGGTATTTTGGGCGGCGGTAGTATAAAGTAAAATAATAAATCAAATACTAAAACAAAGTATTAATATAGAAAAATAATAAATTTACAAAATTTTCCGCCGTGGCTTTGTTGCTGCGGCGGCTTTAAAAATAAAGCGACTTTTAAAAAGTTTTTTTATAAAAAACAAACCGATTTAGCTTTGCTTGCGTATATGTAAGTGCAATTGCAAAAAAACAGGAGGTGCAGAGCTTGTTTGATGATTATATAAACACTCACGGCAAGCGGCTGTTTAGCCTTTGCTTAAAGCTCTGCCGAAACTTGCAGGATGCAGAAGACCTGTACCAAGAAACGTGGCTTAAAGCGTACAAATTCTTCGACCGCTATAACCCGCAGCTGGAGTTTGAAGGCTGGCTGACCGCTATATGTGCAAACACCTACAGGGATATGCTGCGGCGGCAGAAATGGAAGTCTTTATTTGTGCCCTTTAACTCTAACGAGGATAAAGACACACTGCTGCAAAGCATAGCCGCCGAGCAAAAAGAGGATTTTAGCGACGTTAAAGAAGCGGTAGACAACTTGCCCGACAAATATCGGCTTGCAACGGTGCTCTATTACTTTCAGGGCTGCGATGTAAAAAAAGCCGCCGAAATACTCTCAATACCAGAAGGCACGGTAAAATACAGGCTGCACAAAGCAAGAGAACTTTTAAAAAGGAGGTTACAGCAAAATGGAAGATAAATTAAAAGCATATATACAAACCCAAGCAGCAAGCCCGCCAAAAATCAACGAACGCCTTATTATTAAAACACTGCAAAAACGCCGAAAACGCTTCTCTCTCATAATGCTGTCAATAGCAGGCACTCTGTGGACAATTCTGCTTTACTCTGCCGCACTGTGGGTTGGCAAAGAGTTTAGCCAAAACATCGCAATCTTTATGCTGTTCTGCTTAACCCTCGGTTATATTTGTGCCGGATGCTTTGCCGGCATTGTTGTTAAATTCAGAAAGGTAGGTTTTTACTATGACTAATCCAACAGTAAGCTCTTTTATATTTTTGATTATATTTGCTATAGCGGCAATAATCGCTGTTCTTATCCCCGTACTTATAGGCATTTATGTTTACAAGGACGCAAAAGCTCGCAATATGGATGCAGTGCTGTGGACGCTGGTAGCACTTTTGGTGCCCAGCTTTATAGGGCTGATTATCTATCTTGTTATTAGAAAAGATAACTCAAATTTTAACTGCCCAAGCTGCCAAACGCCCGTGTCGGAGCTATATGCCCTTTGCCCCTATTGCGGAGTTAATCTAAAGGCTTCTTGCCCGTCTTGCTCTTCCCCGGTAGACAACGGCTGGCACATTTGCCCCAAATGCGGGGTAGAGTTGCCGGAAATGCAAAGCCCCGTTCTCCCGACCGCAAAACCTAAAAAAGACAAAAAACTGCTGGGTATTATCCTTGCGGCTATTATCATCCCCATTATTCTATTTATTATAGGCATTGTAGGCATAGGGCTTGTTCGTTCATATACCAATGTCTCTGTAACTGAAAGCTACTCCTCATACAGTTCTAACGATAGTTATTTAAACAGCTACGACCTGACAACGCTGCCTTAATTTATAAACAAAAATAAACTTTAACGCCCTTTGGTTTTGTGCCTAAGGGCGTTTTGCTAACCTTTTAATTTTTAAAACACCTTTACAAAAAACAAAAACCCCCGAGGGAAATCCCTCGGGAGCATAATGTTACACAAACTTTGCTGCAAAACGCAAAATAATAACAGCCCAAACGCTAAAGCGGATTTGGGTTATTATTTTTTAATGTAAGCGTTAATGCGGTCAACGATGTCCAGACGTTCGTCGGCAGTAAGCGTTCTCATTTTAACAAGAAGGCTCTGCTCGAATTTTGACAGCTCGTACATTTTGTCTTTTTTAACAGCGTTGGGGTCAGCAACGGCAGATTTCATCGTTGCGGCCGGCAAAAGCTGGTCATAAGAAATGTTGAAGATGTCTGTCAGTCTTTTAAGCATCTCGATGTTCGGCTCGGTTCTGTTGCATTCATAGCATGTGTAGGTTGTTCTGTCGATGCCTAATGCATCAGCAACCTGTTGCTGAGTCAGACGGCACCCGATTCTGTGTGTACGAAGATTCTCACCGATTTTTAATTGTCCTTGCATTGGAATCACCTCAAATAACTTGTTTCCATTTAAGTCAAAAGCAAAATGCTGCCTCAAATGGCGCAGACTCTCGCCCGCCTTAATTTTTGCATAAACTTAAAGAATGACTTTTCTCACCGTTTATATTGTAAATATACAACATTCGGTGTCAAAATGCAAGTGTTTTTTTAACTTTTTTACTAAAAAATAATATGCAAATTCAGGCAGCGAAAACTTTTTTCACAAGATTTTTTAACGCTTTAAAGTTTGAAATTCGCCTGTTTTCCGCTGATTTACGAGATATTTCGACATAAAGCCCTTTTTATACACGGTTAATATTTATTACTTATTTGTTGAAAAATTCCTTTAAGGAAAATAATGGAAAATTAATGTGAAAATGATTTTTTTACTTGATATTTCAAACAGTTTGCTATATACTATATATATTAAAATGGCAAATTTAGGTTTTGCCGTTATATTTGAAAGGAAGAATTAGAAATGGCACTAAACAAAGTTACCGTAGATGATTTAAATGTTTTGGGCAAGCGTGTGCTTGTAAGAGTTGATTTTAACGTACCTCTTAAAGACGGTGTTATTACCGACGACAACCGTATTAAAGCGGCACTGCCGACCATAAACAAACTTATTGCTGATGGAGGCAAAGTTATATTATGCTCACATTTGGGCAAACCCAAAAACGGTCCCGAGGACAAGTTCTCGCTTGCCCCTGCCGCTGCAAGGCTGCAAGAGCTGTTGGGTAAAACGGTTGTTTTTGCAAACGATGATGAAGTTGTTGGCGAAAACGCAAAAAAAGCTGTAGAAAATATGCAAAACGGCGATGTTGTTTTGCTGCAAAACACTCGCTTTAGAAAAGAAGAAACTAAAAATCTCGAGCCGTTTTCGGCAGAGCTTGCTTCTTTGGCCGATATTTTTGTAATGGACGCTTTTGGCAGTGCACACCGTGCCCATTGCTCCACCGCAGGTGTTACCGACCATATTAAAACCACAGCCGTTGGCTACCTTATGCAAAAAGAGATTGACTACCTTGGCAACGCAGTAGAAACCCCGGTACGCCCCTTTGTTGCAATTTTGGGCGGTGCAAAGGTTGCCGACAAGCTTAATGTAATATCTAACCTGATAGAAAAGTGCGATACCTTAATTATCGGCGGCGGTATGGCTTACACCTTTTTAAAAGCAAAAGGTTACGAAATCGGCACTTCGCTTGTTGATAACGAAAAAATTGACTATTGCAGAGAAATGATAGAAAAAGCCGAAAAAGCAGGCAAACAATTGCTTTTGCCTATTGATACTACAATCACAGCCGACTTCCCCACCCCAATTGATGCAGAAATTGAAGTTTCTGTTGTTCCCAGCAACCAAATCCCGGCTGATATGATGGGCTTGGACATCGGCACAAAAACCGCAGAGCTTTTTGCAAATGCCGTTAAAACTGCAAAAACCGTAGTTTGGAACGGACCTATGGGCGTTTTTGAGAACCCGATTTTGGCAAAAGGCACAATTGCCGTTGCAAAAGCATTGGCAGAAACCGATGCCACAACAATCATCGGCGGCGGCGATTCGGCGGCGGCTGTTATTCAACTGGGCTTTGCCGACAAAATGTCGCACATCTCGACCGGCGGCGGTGCAAGCTTAGAGTACCTTGAGGGCAAGGTTTTGCCCGGCATTGATGTTATTGCCGATAAAAACTAATTAAACAAAACTAAATTTTTACAGGAGTATTTTCAAAATGA
>JAISII010000052.1 GCA_031262125.1 Oscillospiraceae bacterium
TCTAAAGCTAACGGGCAAAAGGGTAGGAGGAAAATATGATTTTTAGTGAAGTTATTAAAAACTTTTTAACAATCTCGGGCATAGACGAAAAAGAAGCTAACAAATGGAATTTTATGTGCGACTTTGCAATGAATTCGATTAATTTGCGGCTGAGAAAAAGCGAATATACTCGTGAAGAAAACAGCCGCCTTGCGGTTGCCGCCGCAGCTTTGGCGTATTATTACTATGCGGCAGATAACAGCGGCAGCGGTGTTAAAAAATTCTCGGCGGGAGATATTACAATCGAGAACGAAAGCACTGTAGAATATGCAAAAAGCCGCCTTAAAATAATCGAACAATCGGTGAGCGATTTGCTCTACCCCGAAAAATCCGAGTTTGCTTTTTATTCGTTTTAGTTAAACAAAAATTCCCCGAAGCTTGCCGCAGATTGGCAGCTTCGGGGAAGAAAACAGGAGAGAAGAGCCTATGAAAGAAGTTATACACGCACAATTAAGGCGTGTTGGTGATGATGTGGTGCTGCACCGTGGCGAACACAAAACGCATACAAAGGCGTTTGTGCAACCCTTGCGTTACCGCAACAGCACATACCTCAGCGGTGAGTCTATAAGCCCGGGCTATTACGACGACCACCATTATCTTTATATTGGTCTGCCCGAGGACGACTTTGCACAGGATACCAAAAATTTGATTATCGAACACTGCAGCGGTAAATATGTGGTGAACAAAACCGAAAGCTATACTCATAAAAACAAGGTTATGTATGTTTGGGCAATATTGTCGCCTTATGTTGAAGCGGAGGTGCCGGAATATGAATGATTTGCAGGAATATTTTGATGCTGTTATAGCCGAGATTAAGGCAAGACCGGCACTTGAAGAGATTACGTTTATTAACCATTTTTCGGGCAAAAAATTGCCGTCGCCTTTAAAAGGGTGTGTTGCCGCCGTTGGAGTGGGGCAGGTTGAAAAGAACTCTGCCTATCTTTGCGAGCGTAAACCGGGCAGTGTTGCGGTTAACGAGCTTTGTGCCGTTTTAGAAATTTCGGTTTATTGCAACATTAGCGAGGGCGGCCGCAAAATAACCGAAAACGCCATAAAAATCGCAAACGCTATAGAGGCATCGGAATTTAAAAACAGCATTGGCACAATAAAAATTACGCCGGTTGCTTTTGACAACCAGGCAAATGCAATTTTCAGAACAGTGCAAGCAGAATTTTTGCTGTTGCAGGATATTGTGGAGGTGTGGCAGTGATTTATGAACAAAACGGAGCAGACAAGTTATCAATAGTAAAGATTAACAACACACCTGTTTACGGCATTACAAAATTTTCGGTTTTAGAGCAAACACAAACGCACGATATTTGGGAGTATTTAAGCAACACACCGTCGGCAACCGTTACGGGGCCAACGAAGTATATTTTTGAGCTTGAGATAACGGGCGAATTTGCAATACAGGGCTTGCAAACCGATTTTGAATTTTTTTATTCTCACAACGGCAAAAGTGCAACTATTAAATATTGCAATATATCCGAAATTAGCACGGTAATTAATAAAGACGGCGTAAAGAGCAAAAGAATTAAGCTGTACTCCTACAACAGGGGGTATTGTTGATGGAAGAACAATATTTGCAGGAATTTGTAAGAGAAATTGAAAACGCCGAACGTTTGTGCGAAATTTTTGAAAGAGACAGCAGGCGTTTTGCACAACCCATGACCAACGACAGCGAGGTGGAACTTAAATGAAGATAACGCTAATGCGGTATAAAAACTATACTTGGAATTATAACCCCAAATATCTTAAAATTGTTAATTCTCGTGATATTACATCCAAAAAAAATGTATCGGGCGACAATGTGATTTTTGACAGCGGAACCGATTGCCGAATTATCAGCGGGCAAGGCGAGCTTTTTGGAGATGATTGCCTTGAGCAATATGAGGAGCTGCTGCGTTTGTTTAACAGAGGCGGTTTGGGTATGCTTTATGTGCCCGACATAAGACCCTGCTATTGCCATTTTGCAAAGTTAGAGATGGAAACAAGCGATAAAGAAGATGTTGTGCTGTACTCGTTTGTGTTTATTGAGGATGCACAAAAACAGTATCGGTTTGATATTTCGCCCACAGAATATGTTGCAAAAGAGGACGAAACATTGTGGGATGTTGCACTGGCAACCGGCATTGCAATAGAGACATTGCTTGCCAAAAACCCCGAAATTAAAAACCCCAATTACGATTTGGAGCAAAGAAAGGTGCGGCTGAAATGAACCTGACAGGAACTGATGTTAATAAAAACACGGTGGATTTGCCGCAACCGCTTTCTATCGTTATTAACCAAGAGGAAAAAACACCTGCCGATGATATTGTTATGGTTTTCGGCGGAGGAGTGTTCCCGCAGGATATTATAGAATTTGTGCTGTATGAAAACCAAACGCTAATTTTTAAAGGCATTGCAGATGTAATAAAAACCGAAGTTACGGCAGAGGGTGTGCATACTGTTGTTGAGGGTCGAAGCCTATGCGGCAGGCTGCTTGATAACGAGGCAATGCCTACGGTTTATAACTACCCGTGTGAAAGCATTATTTTTAACGAATATGCAAAAAAATTTGGGGTTATAAAATCGGACGATTCTGATGAAGTTTACAGAGGACGATTTGCAGTAGAAAAAGGCGTTGCAATGTGGCAGGTTGCAGAGAATTTTTGCAAAAACCTGTTTGGCACAACGCCACGGCTGGACGAAACGGGCGTGCTGCATATGCGGGGTATGCCCATAAATCAAACACTTGTGTTTGCCGACGACGGGCAAGGCACAGCTTATAATAAACTAACCGAAACAAAAAAAATAAGCGGGCTTGTGTCTTCGGTTATTGCACGTGCCGATTATGGCAGCGGCTATATAATGAGGTTTGACAACGAGTTTGCACAAAACAAAGGTGCAGTTGCAGTACGCTACCTTGATGCCAGCAACGAAAAAACGCCCATAGCCTGTGCCGACAAAATACTGGAACAAAGCAACAGCGGCTATTATGGTATGGTTATAGAAGCCCCTCTTTTTGTGGCATCGTCTTTGGGGGCAAGTGTGGTTGTAAAAAACAAGTTTTTAGGGCAAATAGAAGGCTTGGTTGTAACAAAGGTTAAGGCATCCATAACAGGCAAAACCGAAAAAACCGTGCTTACTCTTAAAAAAGTTTAACAAAAAAGGAGCAGAAAAACTATGTGGTTACCCAATTATATAATTAACAGCAACCAAAACAAACCGCTTGCAAACCGTGGCAAAATTTCGGCAGCCGATGGAGAAAATGTTTCGGTAAGTACATTTACCGAGCTGCGGGAGCTGCCTGTGGTTGCCCCCTATGGAGTGGCTTATTGCCCGCCGGTGAGCGAAACCTCGGTGGTTTTGCCAATTGCCGACGGCAATGTTTGTTTGGGTGTTTTTGCACAAAAAAAAGAACTTATGCCCGGCGAGCTGATGCTTTTTTCGCACGGCGGGGCGTATATACACCTTAAAAACAACGGCAAGGTTATAATTAACGGGCAAGAGTTTTAGGAGTGAACAAAAATGGATATAAGAATAAAAAATAACGATATTTATACCGACAGCATTGGTAATACGGTTTATGTTAACGGTTTGGAAGAGCTTTTGCAAAAAATAGCACTGCGATGCAAAGCAGAGGTTGGTGAATATGTTTTAAATCCGGAGCTTGGAGTTTTTACGGATGATATTACGTTGAAATCATCAGATACTTTGCAAGGAACATACAAGTTGTTCAGCAAGGCGTTAAACTGTGCTATTGCGGTTTTTTCTAACGTAAAGCTGCGGGTTAAGGGACATGACTTTACTACAGGTGAACCTAATTTAACCTGCGATATTTATGTTGACGGTATATGGAGAAAAAGTGAGGTAATATATCTTGGAAACAGTTGAGCAAATTAAAACAAGAATGAAGCAAAGCTATAAAAACAAAACAGGGGCAGAAGTCGGCGAGGATACTGATATTGGGCTGAGAATGGATGTTTTTGCAGCCGAAATTTTATCATTGCAGGCAAATGCCGATTGGTTAAAGCGGCAAATGTTTATTCAAACGGCAACTGGCGAAAACCTTGATTATCATGCCCAAGTGCGTGGCGTTGCCCGCAAAAGCGGAACGCCGGCACAAGGTGGTGTAGGGTTTTCGGCAAATACACCTGCGGTTACAAGCATAAATATACCCGCCGGCACGCTGCTTTCAACAGCAGATGATGTGCCCAAACGGTATGTTACACTTGCGGCAGGTACTATTCCCGCAGGAAACACAGATAGCGGATTAGTTCCGGTAGAAGCACAATTTAACGGAGAAACAGGCAATGTGCTGTCAGACAAAATTGTTGTTATGGTGCAGCCGCCCATGGGTGTTGCTACGGTAACAAATCCGGCAGCGTTAAGCGGCGGCACAAACGACGAAAGCGATGAAGCACTGCGGCAAAGACTGATAGACAGCTATAAATCGGTAGAAAACGGTGCAAACGCCGTTTATTATCAAAACACTGCCTGCAACGTAGACGGTGTTTACAGTGCAAAGGTTCTTTCGGCAAACCGAGGGCCGGGCACGGTTGATGTTTTTGTGGCGGCAAAAGGTGCCGCTGTAACAACAAACCAGCTTGCACAAGTGCAAGAGAAAATAGTAGAAAAGCGTGAAATAAATGTAGATATTCAGGCACAAGCGGCAACACCGCAGCTGGTAAACTTTTGGGTGGAGATTAAGGTTAAGCCGGGTTATTACTTTAGCGATGTTGAGCAGCGGTGCAAAGAAGCTTTGAGCGATTATATTAATTCAATAGGCGTAGGCGGCAACTTTGCAGTTTCGGATGCCGGTAACATTTTGTATAATATAGAGGGTGTAAGCGGGTACAGTCTGCCTCTTCCAAGCGTAGACGATATACCAATCGCCCCCGGTTCTTATGCTGCTGTAGGCACTATTTCCATAAGTCAGCTTAATTCTTAAACTGATGTTTAAAATTTTTAAGAAAGAGGAAAAACAACTAACATGAATGTTTTAGACGCTATGATTAAAAAGCTGACCCCGTTGGAAATTTATTCTTTTGACAACACAACGGTAAAAAAAGAGCTTGAGGTTTATGCACAGGAACTGCAAAATATACAGGACGATTTTGATGAAATGCTCGGCGAAGCATTTATTCAAACGGCAAAACTTTACGGGTTGGCAGAGCGTGAAAAAATCTACAGCAAAAGCAGCACCGAACTGCCGTTGCAAACACGCCGTACAATGCTTATGAAAAGGTTTGCAGTTAACGAAAAAGGTGCGGCACCTTCGTCTATTTTGGATTTTGCGACATCGCTTGGGGCAACCGTTACCGTAAGCGAATACATACCCTACACATTGGTTATTGTTGATGTGGTCGATTCGGTTTTTACCAACGAAAGGCAAGAGTTTATCAGAGAGCAAATGCTTGGCATAATTCCGGCACATTTGCTGGTTGAGATTTATTTTAACGGCACAAAATGGTCGGAGTTTAATTCGCAAAACAGCACGTGGGCACAGCTAAACGGGCAAAACAAAAGCTGGTTTGTTATAAACGGAAACTAAAATTATTAATTTTAAAAAGAAAGAGGACAATTATGGGTTCTACAAATAAAACACCAAACTTACATCTTAACTCGTGGCTTGATACAGACAGCCCGAAAAGAATGGACTTCCAAAGCGATAACGATATTATTGATGAACAACTGGGCGGGCATATTCTTAACGAAGTAATTCATCTTACGGCAGAAGAAAAAGAATACCTGTCTTCGCCGGTTCACATGGTTTCTTACACCGGCAACGGTTCGGCAAGCCGCAATGTTACTTTACCTTTTGTTCCGCTGTTTGTAATTGTATTTAAAAACAATTCACCAATCAGCTCAATCAGCAATTCGGCAAATATACAGTCGGCTGGCTTTGCTTTAAACGGTGCGGGTGCAACTGCGGGGCTAACCCTTGCAAACACCTCATTAACAGTAAAGCAATACTCGACTTTAAGCACATCATCGGCAAACTATGATTTTAACGCAAGCGGTGCATCTTATCGTGTGATTTTGTTTAAATAATTATTTTGTTAAACAGACTTTTTGTTTTTTAAACGCAGTAGAATATCATATAGGAAAAAATTTCTATGTAATATTTTATCAAAATAATTAATACTACTATTGCAGTGATGCATAAAGTTAAAATTAAAGGAGAAATAAACAAATGAAAAAGTCTGCTTCTAAAACAAGAACTTCTAAATCTTCAAGTTCTTCAAAGTCAACACAAAAAAGCACACAGTCAAAGTCAACATCCAAACGCAAAGCCCCTGCCTCTAACGCAATGAACACCTTAAGTATGGTGCCAACCGTTAAGGCGGGTGCACAGTCGGTTGTGGGCGTTGTTAAAAACAGCGGCAAAATTTCCGGCTACAAGCTATCAAGCGGCAAAATCGTAACCAAAACACAGGCGGTTTCGCTTGCTAAAAAAGGTCAAATTAAGGGTGTGGGCATTGGCAAACGCTTAGGCAGCGAATATTTGCGTGCCATACCTTCGTCGGGCAACGGCAAGGTTTTAAGCAATCTTCCCACAGTTACTCAATAATATGTGCAGCTTTGTTTTTGCCTTTAGCAAAAGCGATGCACTTATTACAATAAAAGAGTTGGCACAAGTTTTTGGCAAATTAATTTTGCTTTAAAAAGTGCAGGCTCTTTTTATTGCTTTTTTAAAACAGATGTGTTATACTACTTAAAGCTTTATTAAAAAATATTAGAGGAGAACACAAATGCTTAACAAAGCTTTTGAAATAATCATTTCTAAAATCGAAGAACCGCTGTTGCGGCAGGGTTACCAAAAACAAAAGGTAACAGGAACCGATTCGGCAGAAAAGGCAGCACTCTATTTGGGCGAGGGCACGGCTTACACTGTGCAGTATGACTCCGAAAAAAGCCATATGCTGCTTAAAAGCTGCGATATGACCGAGGACGGACCCGATAATAACTGGCGTACAAACGCTACTTGGATGTTTGACCCGCTAAGCGACGGCACAAAGCAAGCCGAAAGCATAGGCAACGACTTCGCCGAGATTGTTACAAGCCCCACAGCTCTAAAAAAAGCACGCCAACCCAAAAAGAAAAAGCAAGAGGGCGAGGGTAATGCCGACCCGCTGTTTTTGGCAAAGCGTTTTATTACGTTTATTCCAAAGCTGCGTGAGGATATTACTTATGAAGTTGACGGTTATTATCCCTTTAGGGGCGTAACCTTTGCACAGGAGAAAATTCTGCCGCAGCTTAACAGCTTTTTGCTTACCGCCACCAAAGGTGAGGTAGACAAGCTTTCTCAAATGCTCAGCACACAATATCAAAACGGAGATGCGGACACCCGAGCAATTATTACATTCGTTTTGCTTAATAATATTGATGACAGGTTTGCCGATGCCCTAAGAGCAAATATGAGTGATGGCTTAAAAAAAGCATGGGAAGCTTCAAACAAGTTTAAGGGCAAACAGTTTAAGCCCGCTACCCGCAAAGCTAAAAAGAAGCCGGGTATGATGGAACGCTTGCAAGAGCAACAGCAGACCCGATAAATTTAAAATATAATCAAAGTTTTTCAACCCCCAAATTTGCAGTTGTTATTCTGCATTTTTGGGGGTTTGTTTTTTTGAAATAGATTATTAGTATTTGTTTAGGTTAAATCGCCTTCGGCAAGACGCTTGACAGCAACATAAATATACGAGATTTTGTACCAAGTTGCATAGTCAACAACGCCGGTAACAGGCAGCCCAAACACACTTTGGAAGGTGCGTACTGCTGCGGCCGTGTCTGCCCCGTATTGCCCGTTGGGGTTAGAAATTGCCGGGATGCCCGGGTAGTTGTTGCGGATTGCGTTAAGCTGGTTTTGGATAATTTGAACGTCCTCGCTGCAAGAGCCCTGCGACAGTGTATAGCCGGGGTAAGAGTAGGGGTAACCCTCTACCTGTTCTGCCCAAGCAATGTTTATGCCGCTGCCGTAATAATAACGCAAAATTTGCAATGCTGTGTAGCCTTGCTCGCCCAAAGAAGACGAACCCCATTGGCTTAGCCAATTAGCACGCTTAACCCTTACGCCGTCGCAATATTGCGAGAAGAACGGGTAGTTTTTGCCGTTCATTGTGGTATACACCTGAAAATAATCATCAAC
>JAISII010000054.1 GCA_031262125.1 Oscillospiraceae bacterium
GACTGCAAAAAACGTATGAACACAAGCCCGCTGGGCAGCTGTGCCCTTGCAGGCACAACCTATAAAATCGACCGTGAGCTTACCGCAACGCTGTTGGGTTTTGATGCACCCTGTGCAAACTCGCTGGACGGAGTATCGGACAGGGATTATTGCGTAGAACTTGCCTCGGCAATCAGTTTGATTATGGTACATCTTTCTCGCTTTTGCGAAGAGATTATTCTGTGGAGCTCGACAGAGTTTAAGTTTATTGAACTGGACGATGCGTTTTCAACAGGTTCGTCTATTATGCCGCAAAAAAAGAACCCCGACATTGCCGAGCTGGTGCGTGGCAAAAGCGGCAGAGTTTTTGGCAACAACATTGCATTGCTAACAATGCTTAAAGGGTTGCCGCTGGCTTATAACAAAGATATGCAAGAGGATAAAGAAGCGATTTTCGATTCGCTTAACACTGTTAAAATGTGCCTTACCGCATTTATACCGATGCTTGACAGTGCAAAAATTTTAACCGAAAATATGCGAAAAGCCGCCGCAAAGGGCTTTATTAACGCTACCGACTGTGCAGATTATCTTGTGGCGAAGGGCATACCCTTCCGTGATGCTTATAAAGCAGTGGGAATTTTGGTGGCACGCTGCATAGAGCTAAACTCAGATTTGGAAACTCTGCCTTTGGAGGAATATGCCGCAGCAAACCCCGCATTCGGCAACGATGTTTATGAAGCTATAAACCTCGACCGTTGCGTAACCGAGCGGAAATCCTATGGCGGACCATCCCCCGAAAATGTTACGGCACAGGCTGCACGGATTTTGGCATTGCTTAAAACTATAGAATAAAACTCCTGTAAAAACACCCTGCAAATATTTTAAAAATAAGGTGAATTTTTGAAGAACGAAAACATTAAAGTCGGCATTATAGGCGCAACGGGCTATGCCGGAGCAGAGCTTGTAAGACTGCTGCTTGCCCACCCAAACGCTACCATCGCTTCAATAGGCTCGGTTAGCTTTGAGGGCAAAAAGCTGAGCGAGGTATACCCTGCGTACCAAAACCTGTGCGATATGGTTTGCGAAAACAACAGCGATATTGCAAAAAAAAGTGATATTGTTTTTGCGGCTTTGCCCCACGGGTTATCGCAAGATTTGGCATATGACTGCTATAGCAGCGGCAAGATATTTATCGACTTGGGTGCCGACTTCCGTTTAGAAGACGAAGACGAATACAAACAGTGGTACAACGGCGAATTTAAGCATAAAGCGTTGCATAAAGAAGCCGCATACGGCTTGCCCGAGCTGAACAGAGCAAGCATTGCAGGCAAAAAAATTATTGCAAACCCGGGCTGCTACACCACCTGTGTGCCGCTGGGGCTTGCACCCGCTTTAAAAAACGGTTTGGTGGAGCAATCGGGCATAATTTGCGACTGCAAAAGCGGCGTTACCGGTGCAGGGCGTGGGCTGAGCCAAAACACCCATTTTGCCGAGCTTAACGAGGGGTTAGCACCATATAAGGTTGCAACCCACCGCCATACGCCCGAGATTGAGCAGACTCTCAGCAAGCTATGCGGAGATAAAATTACCCTTACCTTTGTGCCACATTTGCTGCCCGTTAACCGTGGGATTTTGGCGACCTGCTACAGCAAGGTTAAAAGCGGAGTTACCTTTGAGCAAATTTGCACCGCTTATGAAGAAGCTTATAAAAACGAATTTTTTGTACGCCTTTTAGCACCCGGCAAATGTGCCGATATCCACAATGTGCGTTACAGCAATTTTTGCGATATTTCGCTGCATTTTGATGAGCGAACAAACACGCTGATAACCGTAAGTGCACTTGACAATATGGTTAAAGGTGCGGCAGGGCAAGCAATACAGAATATGAATATCCTCTTTGATTTGCCGGAAGAAACAGGCTTAACGGCAACCCCGCCGGCGTTTTAACAAGGGGCAAGACTTTCTTTTTTCTCCTTCCGTCGTGGCTACGCCACGCCACCTCCTCGTCGCAACTCGCCCTTTTGAGCTTGTTTTTGCACTTTGTGCAAAAAGCTACGCTTTACGGTTGGTTGCTCCTCTTTGCAAAATGAAACATTTTGCAAATGGCGGCTACGCCGCTATATCTAACCTCTAACATCTGATTTCTTACATCTGGTGTGGGAGGCTTTAAGGAACACTATTATAGTGAGCAAAAAAGTCCCCCTCCGGGAGGGGGATGTCCGACACTGGCAAAGCAAGTGTTGGACAGGGGGAGAAAGCGAGCGACACAAGTCGCTTCTTGCTTCTGGTATGGGATGTTGGCGAAGCCGGCAGGGAGAGAAAAAAGCTAAATTTTAGGAGCATAAAATGGCAAACGTACAACCAAAATTTGAGTTTGTTGAGGGCGGCGTAACCGCCCCTTTGGGCTTTACCGCCGGAACGGCTTGCTGCGGCATAAAACCCGGCAATAAAACAAAACTCGATTTATGTATTATAAAAAGCGATGGTCCCGCAAACGCTGCCGGTATTTTTACAAAAAATGCGGTTAAAGCGGCTGCGGTAACAAAAACAATAAGCAACCTTAAAAACGGCACGGCACAGTGCATTGTTGCCAACAGCGGCAACGCTAACTGTTGCAACAAGTTTGAACACGAAGCCGCCGACACAACGGCTGAACTTTGTGCAAATGCTGTTGGAGTTAATCCGGACGATGTGCTTGTTGCCTCGACCGGGGTTATTGGCGAAGTTTTAAATATGGATGCCGTAAAGAAAGGCATTGCACAAGCAAGCAACGCAATGTCAAAAGAGAACTCCTCTGATTGTGCAGCGGCAATTATGACGACCGACACGGTAAAAAAAGAGTTTGCCGTACAGCTCGAATTAGACGGCAAGCAGGTTAAAATTGGGGCAATTGCCAAAGGCAGCGGGATGATACACATAAATATGGGCACAATGCTCTCGTTTGTTACGACCGATGCTGCAGTTGCACCCGAAATTTTAAAAACTGCATTGCTGCAAGCCGCCGAAGAAACCTATAATATGGTAACGGTAGACGGCGATACCTCGACCAACGACACATTGGTTATTTTGGCAAACGGGCTTGCTCAAAACAAAATAATTACCGAGAAAAATGACGATTATAAAAATTTTGTTGCGGCACTAACAGCCCTTTTTGAAAAAATTGCACGCACCTTGGCAAAAGACGGCGAGGGTGCAACAAAGCTGATTGTAACAACCGTAAACAACGCCAAAACGGCACAGCAAGCCAAAAAAATCGCAAAAACCGTTGCAGGCTCTTCTTTGGTAAAGTCAGCTATGTTTGGTGCCGATGCCAATTGGGGGCGAATTCTTTGTGCTGTAGGCTACAGCGGTGCGGCTGAGGATGTATCGGACGTTGACGTTTGTTTTAAGTCGGCAAGCGGTAGCATTGCGGTTTGCAAAAAAAGCAAAGGGCTGGGTTTTGACGAAGAAAAAGCAACCCAAATTTTGCAGCAGAGCGAAATTGAAATTATTATTGATATGCACAGCGGCGACCAAACCGCCCACGCTTACGGCTGCGATTTAACCTATGACTATGTAAAAATTAACGGCAGCTATCGTACTTGATTTTTGCAGAAAAACTTTTTTGTAAAGGAAAAAACTAAAATGGATTTTTCAACCAAAGCACAGGTGCTAATTCAGGCAATGCCCTATATTAAAAAACTGGCACACGAAACCATTGTTGTAAAATACGGCGGCAACGCTATGATAGACGACGCTTTAAAATCGGCTGTTATGAGCGATTTGGCTCTGATGCAGTTGGTAGGGTTAAACGTGGTGCTGGTGCATGGCGGCGGACCCGAAATTAACGAAATGCTTGCAAAAACAGGCAAAAAAAGCGAGTTTATAAACGGTCTGCGTGTTACCGATAAAGAAACTATAGACATTGTGCAAATGGTACTTGCCGGCAAGGTTAACAAAAGCCTTGTACAGCTGTTGGAATCTCACGGGGCAAAAGCAATTGGGCTTAGCGGGCTGGACGGCAGAATGCTTATGGCACAAAAGCACATTGCAGGCGAAGATTTGGGCTTTGTGGGCGAAATTTGCGAGGTTAACCCCTCCCCTGTTAACGATGTTATTTCGGCAGGCTATTTGCCTATTATTGCAACGGTTGCAGGGGGCTACCACAACGAGGTTTATAACATAAACGCCGATTTGGCGGCTGCACAGCTTGCCGCAAAGCTGGGTGCAAAAAAACTGATTTTGATGACCGACGTTAAAGGCGTGCTTAAAGATGTTAAAGACGAAACCTCGCTTATACCCGTAATTGGCGTGAGCGAAGTGCCCCGCCTTAAAAAAGAGGGCATTATAAACGGCGGTATGATACCCAAGATTGATTGCTGCGTAGAAGCAGTCCGACAAGGTGTTAACCGTGCACATATTATCGACGGCAGAATAGAGCATTCTATTTTAATTGAGCTGTTTTCAGACGAGGGTATTGGTACAATGTTATATTGATTCTTTCTCCCCCTGTCGGCTTCGCCGACATCCCCCTCTAAGAGGGAGACTTTTTTGCTCGAACTCCATAGCCTCCCTCTCAGAGGGAGGTGGCAAGGCGTAGCCTTGACGGAAGGAGAAAAGAACGAACAAGAGGTAATTTTGAACTTTAATTTTACAATACGCAATATGCTGGCGGAAGATTATGAAAAAATCTTTGCCGTGTGGCAAATTACAAGCAAAAAAGCACTTAGCAGTGCCGACAGCAAAGAGAATATTGCCGCATTTTTAGGACGCAACCCCGAGCTTTCAAAAGTCGCACTTTGCAGCGGAGAGATTATCGGCTCGGTGCTTGCCGGGCACGACGGACGGCGGGGGTTTTTCTATCATCTGTCGGTTTTGCCGCAATTTCGCCGCCACCATATCGCCACAAAAATGGTAACCGAAGCTATGGCTGATTTTAAAAAAAACGGCATAGAAAAAACGCACATTTTTTGCTATGTAGAAAATGCTGCCGGGCAAAACTTTTGGCAAAAGCAGGGTTTTGAACAACGTGGCGACATTTTAGTTTTTTCGTCGGCAACCTGATTCTTTTCTAATTTTAAAAACACAAAACCACAATTTTTGCACGCAGATTTTTATATAATCTTAATAGGAGAAACAATGTCTAAAGAAACGCTTAAAAAGCTTGACCAAGAATATATTATGCACACATACGGGCGTTATGACGTTGCCCTTAAAAGCGGCAAGGGTGCCGCTGCCGAGGGTTTTGACGGTGAGCAATACCTTGATATGACCTCCGGCATTGGGGTAACATCTTTGGGTTATTGCCACGACGGGTTTAACGCCGCCGTAACGGCACAGCTGCAAACACTGCAGCATACCTCAAATTTGTTTTACACTCAGCCCGCTGCCGAGCTTGCAAAAACCCTTTGCCAAAGCGGCGGATTTAGCCGTGCTTTTTTTGCAAACAGCGGTGCCGAGGCAAACGAATGTGCAATAAAGCTTGCACGCAAATACTATTTTGATAAAACGGGCAATGCTCAAAAATCACAAATTGCCACGCTTAAAAACTCCTTCCACGGGCGTACCATAACCACTTTGGCAGCAACGGGGCAGGACGTTTTTCATAACTACTTTTTCCCGTTTACCGAAGGCTTTTTTTATGTTGAGCCGGAGGATTTTGATGCTCTTAAAGCAATTGACCCGGCAACAACCGCCGCAATTATACTTGAGTGTATTCAGGGTGAGGGCGGTGTAAACATACTCTCGCAAGAGTATGTTACCGCTGTTGCAGCCTTTTGCAAACAGCACGATATTTTGCTTATTGCAGACGAAGTGCAAACGGGCATTGGGCGAACAGGCAAGCTTTTTGCCTTTGAACATTATGGCATTGTGCCGGATATTGTAACACTTGCAAAAGGCTTGGGCGGCGGCTTGCCCATAGGTGCGTGCTTGTGTGCCGATGCCTTAAAAGACACCTTCTCCCCCTCCACCCACGGCACGACGTTTGGCGGCAACCCTGTGGTGTGTGCCGGGGCAAACTATGTGCTTTCGGTTATTAACACGCAGGCATTTTTGCAAGAGGTAACCCAAAAAGGCGAGTACCTTGCACAAAAGCTTACCGCTATTGCGGGTGTAAAATCGGTACGCCATATGGGGCTGATGTTCGGCATAGAATTAGCAAATGCCGATGCAAAAGATATTGCCGCAAAATGTGCCGAAAACGGCCTGCTTGTGTTAACGGCAAAAACACTTTTACGCTTGCTGCCGCCTTTAACAATAAGCTATGAAGAAATTGACAGAGCAACCGAGATTTTAAAAAGCACATTGTGCAAATAAAAAAAACGACTCTCGCTGCTCATTAAAATAGTAAAATTTTATTTTTTAAAAAGGGAACTGATTATGAAACATCTATTAAAATTACTTGACCTTTCGCCCGAAGAAATTAAGAACCTGTTAGACTTAGCCGACCAGTTAAAATACGAGCTTAAGCACGGCATTGCTCACCCCGTTTTGGCAGGCAAAACCTTGGGTATGGTCTTTCAAAAATCCAGCACCCGTACCAGAGTTTCGTTCGAGGTTGGTATGCAGCAGCTGGGCGGCTACCCGCTGTTTTTATCCTCACGGGATTTGCAAATTGGCAGAGGTGAACCTGTGCAAGACACAGCAAGGGTTTTCTCACGCTACCTTGACGGCATTATGATAAGAACCTTTGAACAAAAAGAGGTTGAAGATTTTGCAACCTACGGCACAATTCCCGTTATTAACGGGCTGACCGATTTTGCACACCCGTGCCAAATTCTTGCCGATTTGATGACGATTAGAGAACACAAAAACAAACTCGACGGGCTTAAGGTTGCTTTTATAGGCGACGGCAACAATATGATGAACTCGTGGATTGTGGGGGCACTTAAAACAGGTATGAAAATATCGGTTGCTTGCCCCGAAGGGTACGAACCCGCCGCCGAGGTTTTAGAATTTGCAAGCGAATACGGCGACAAATTCGAGCTTACACGCTCGCCGCTGCAAGCTGTTGCTAACGCCGATGTTATTGCCACCGACGTGTGGGCTTCTATGGGGCAAGAGGGAGAGCAAGAGAAAAGAAAAGCCGACTTTAAGGGCTATTGCGTAGATGACGAGTTACTAAGTGCGGCACTGCCCGACTGCATGGTTTTGCACTGCCTGCCTGCACACAGGGGCGAGGAAATTACCGCCGAAGCTTTTGAAGCACACGCCAACGAGATTTTTGACGAAGCCGAAAACCGTCTGCATATTCAAAAAGCGGTTATGGTAACGCTGTTAAAGGATTAATTTTTTATATAATTTTTACGCCGCAACAGCCTTGCCGTTATAACAAAGTTGTTGCGGTAAATAATGTTTAAAGGAAGCAACATATATGCAAGAAATGGATTACAAAATTGTGCTGGCACAACAGTTTGGCATAAAACCCGAATACGCCGAAAACATAATTGCACTTTTAGATGAGGGTAATACCATCCCCTTTATTGCCCGATACCGCAAGGAATCTCACGGAAGCTTGGACGACCAGATTATAAGAGAATTTGCCGAACGGCTGGAATATTTGCGTAATTTGGACAAACGCCGCAGCGAAGTTTTTGAGCTTATTACAGCACAAGAAAAAATGACGGACGACATTGAAGCTGCCCTTAAAAAAGCCGCAACAATAACCGAAATTGACGATATTTACCGCCCCTTCCGCCCCAAACGCAAAACACGTGCAAGCGTAGCCAAAGAGAAGGGCTTGGAACCGCTTGCGTTGTTTATTTTTGCACAGGACGACACAAAAGCCTACCCCATTGACGTTGCAGAACAATATGTAGACGAAGAAAAAGGCGTTGCAACGGCAGAGGATGCCCTGCAAGGTGCAATGGACATTATTGCCGAGATTGTATCGGACGATGCTTTAATACGCAAACGCACACGCAACCTTATTTGGATGAACGGTTTTATAACATCGGAGGCGGCAAAAAAAGCAACCGCAGAGCAAGAAGAAAAAAGCCAAAACCAAAAACTGCGTGATGTTTACGAGAACTATTATGAATTTAAAGAACCCGTAAACAAAATTGCAGGGCATAGGCTGCTTGCCTTAAACCGTGGCGAACGTGAGGGCTTTTTAAAGGTAGCGGTCGAAATCGAGCCGCAAAAAATCCTTAATATGATACACTCGCAAATTGTAAAAAACAACAGCCCCTGTGCCGACATTGTTGTGCAAGCCGCCGAAGACAGCTACTCTCGGCTTATTTTTCCATCGGTGCAAAACGACATTAGGAACGAGCTGACCGACAACGCTTCGACCTCGGCTATTAAGGTTTTTGCCGTTAATTTGCGGCAGCTGCTTATGCAACCCCCCGTTAAAGGGCGTGTTGTTATAGGGCTGGACCCCGGCTACCGTACAGGCTGCAAGGTCGCTGTTGTTTCTCCTACCGGCAAAGTGCTGGACACATCGGTTATCTACCCCACGCACGGTGCGGCACAGGTTGCACAATCTAAAAGCATTTTAAAAAATCTTATTAAAAAGCACGGGGCACAGCTGCTGTCAATAGGCAACGGCACCGCTTCTAAAGAGACCGAAATTTTCGCCGCCGAGGTAATCTCCGAAATTGATGCCGACGTTAAATATATGATGGTTAACGAGGCAGGAGCTTCGATTTATTCCGCCTCTCCCCTTGCGGCAGCCGAGTTGCCCGAGCTTGACTTAACGCTGCGTAGTGCTGTTTCTATCGCCCGCCGCTTGCAAGACCCGTTGGCAGAGCTTGTAAAAATCGAGCCGAAAGGCATCGGGGTTGGGCAATATCAGCACGATATGCCGCAAAAACAGCTTGCCGCCGCATTAGACGGTGTGGTAGAGGGCTGTGTAAACTCTGTAGGGGCTGACCTTAATACTGCTTCGCCCGCACTGCTAACGCATATTGCAGGTGTTAGTGCCGCCGTTGCAAAAAACATAGTTGCCTATCGTGAAGAAAACGGCAGCTTTAAAAAACGTGATGAACTTAAAAAGGTTGCCAAATTGGGCCCAAAAGCGTTTGAGCAATGTGCCGGGTTTTTAAGAGTCAGCGAGAGCAAAAACCCGCTTGACTCGACAGGAGTACACCCCGAAAGCTATGCCGCAGCACAACAGCTGCTTGAGCTTTGCGGCTTTGGTAAAAAAGATTTTAAAAACGGCGGCTTGCCCGAAATTACAAATAAGCTAAACGAAATCGGCTTGAGCTTTGCCGCCGAAAAATTAGGCTTGGGCGAACCCACCTTGCAGGACATTGCAAAAGAGCTTGCCCGCCCCGGGCGAGACCCCCGTGATGAGCTGCCCGCCCCTATGCTGCGTTCGGATGTTATGGACATTAAC
>JAISII010000059.1 GCA_031262125.1 Oscillospiraceae bacterium
TGGGCGTTGGCAATTGCACTATCCGGCGGCTTTGCTTTTGCAAAAGCAGTTAATAATTAATTTTTTCAATGCATAATTTTTGCGGAAGATTTTATTTTAAACTTAATTTAAGCCGCAATATAAAAATAAAGAAGTTTAATAAATGAGGAGATTCAAAATGCAGGGAGATAACAGAAACTATAACGGCGACAAGTGCTGCCACCCCATTTCGGCGTTGATGGAAACCACAATGCAGAAAATTAAAGAAATGGTAGACGTTAACACAATAATCGGCGAACCGATAAACTGCCCCGACGGCACGGTGATAATCCCGATTTCTAAAATCAGTTACGGGTTTGCATCCGGCGGCTCCGATTTTCCGACCAAAAGTTCCGCTAAGGAAATGTTCGGCGGTGGCAGCGGCGCAGGTGTAACCATTGCCCCAGTTGGGTTTTTAACGGTGTACCACGGCGACGTTAAGCTGATTAATATTGATAAATACGATGGCCCGACCGACAGAATTGTGGGAATGGTGCCCGAGGTTATCGACAAAGTTACGCAGATTTTTAAAAAGAACAAAAAAAAGCCCGAGGATGAGGTTGCGGGAGAAGTGGATCCGTTTTAAATGGCAAATGCAAATTTTCTCTCCTTCCGTCAGAGCTACGCTCTGCCACCTCCCTCTAAGAGGGAGGCTTTAAGGCACAATCAAAAAAGTCTCCCTCTCAGAGGGGGATGTCGGCGAAGCCGACAGGGGGAGAAAAAAGAAAATTAGCCTCTCACAGCTAACCCCTAAAGGTATATTTCACCCGGATGTCCGCATATACATTTCTAAAAAACATCCGGGGTGATTTTGTTTTGAAAAAAATATTTACCGCAGCTTTTTTGTTGGTTGCTGTAGTTTTAAGCAGTGTTTTCGGGGCTTTTGCACTTAACACAAGCTCTGCCGATACGGCAACGCAAACCAACAGCAGCAGCACAGAACAAGATGCAAAGGTAGACACAAAAAAGCTGACCGATATTTCCTCAATTTTAAATACTGTGGGGACTAATGTTTCGGTTTCGGCAGATTCGGCAGTGCTATATTGTGTTAATAACGGCACTGTAATTTTTGCAAAAAACCCCAACCGAAAAATGAAAATGGCAAGCACAACAAAGGTTATGACGGCTTTGCTGGCACTTGAAGCCGCAGCCGCCGACGATAAAATTGTAACTTTTACGCAAGAAATGGTTGCCGAGGGCAGCTCGATGTACCTTAAAGTGGGCGACAAGGTAAAACTGAGCGATTTGGCAGTGGGTATGCTGCTTTGTTCGGGCAACGACGCAGCAAATGCAGCGGCTATCGGCATAGCAGGCAGTAAAGAAAGCTTTGCCGTAATGATGAACAAGCGTGCCGAGCAAATTGGGATGAAAAACACCAATTTTGTTACCCCCAGCGGTTTGGACGACGAGCAGCACTACAGCACGGCATACGATATGGCACTGCTGTTTGCATATGCAATGGAGAACGAAACCTTTACCGAAATTAGCATTAAAAAAACAGCACGGGTCGAGTTTGCAAGCCCGCAAGGCAAGGCGAATACATATTCTAACCATAACAAGCTGCTTAGCCGGTACGAAAATTGCATAGGCGGCAAAACCGGCTTTACAAAGGCGGCGGGGCGATGCTTGGTTTCGGCTGCCGAGAAAAACAACTTACGCTATGTTGCCGTTACGCTAAAAGCGTCGGACGATTGGAACGACCATGCAGCAATGTTCGATTTTGGGTTTGACAGCTTGGCGGTAATACGCTGCAGCGACACACAAACCGAGTTTGCCACGAATGTAGTTGGCGGCACTGCAGACACAACCGCACTTGTTTCTCCCAATAGCATAGATTTTGTTGTAACAAAAGACAAAGCCGCCGATATTGAGCGTACGGTGTATATACCGAAGTTTATTTATGCCCCCGTAAGGCAGGATGTTCAGGTAGGGCGTGTTGTTTATAAGCTGGGCGGCAAGTTTTTGGCACAAAGCAAAATTTTAAGTGCCGAAGAAATTGAGTATAAAGAATAGCTATTAAAATTACCGTTTGGTATTAAATTAACTAAAAAACAGGAAGTAAAAAGTGAAAACTAAAGAAATCAGAATCCAAAAAATAATTGCCGACTGCGGTTTGGCATCACGCCGCAAAGCCGAGCAAATGATTATTGAAAAAAAGGTAAAAATCAACGGGCGTATTGCGGTTTTGGGCGACAAAGCCGACCCGTATAACGATAAAATTTTTGTAAGCGGCAAACGGGTAACAGCCAACGCAAAACCGTCGGCAGTTTACATAATGCTTAACAAGCCAAGGGGCTATATTACTACTATGAGCGACGAAAAAGGTCGCCGCTGTGTTGCCGAGCTTGTAAAGGATGCGGGTGCAAGGGTGTTCCCCGTCGGAAGGTTGGACAAGGATTCCGAGGGGCTGCTGCTTTTAACAAACGACGGCGAATTTGCAAACGCCGTTAGCCATCCGGGGCATCAGCAATATAAGGTTTACCGTGTAACGGTACGCAAGCCGGGCAAAGGTGGGCAGCTACTGCCCTTTGAGCGGGGAGAACTGGAAAATATGGCAGAAGCCTTTGCAACGGGTATGGATTTGGGCGAGTATAAAACACAGCCCGCCGAGCTTAGGGTTATTACCCGTGAGGAAACCCGTGCCGTGCTGGAGGTTTTGCTGAGAGAGGGCAAAAACAGGCAAATCCGCAATATGTGCGAAAGCTTGGGGCTGGAGGTCGCACGGCTTAAACGCACCGCCGTTGGCACTGTAAAGCTGGGTATGCTTAAAAGCGGCAAATGGCGTAGGCTTACACCGGAAGAGGTGCATAAGCTGGAAGGGTGAAATTGTAGAAACCACCCCGTCTGCTCTGCTCAATCTAAAAATATTTTATTTTTTTAGATTTTTAATAAAAAATAATATTATTTTTTTCTTTGGGAGCAGCCACCCCTCCCCGGAGGGGAATTTTAGCACAACCAATAGACTAATAGAACAACCCGCCTTATTTTAAGTAAGGCGGGTTGGTTTGTGTGTTTTCTAATTCTAAATTAATTATTAATAATCTTCGACCCATGCATCTAACCATTTTGTATAAACTTCTCTATAATCAATGTCGCCTTGAATAAAATTTATATCAATAGAACGTGTATCAGGCGATTTTTCTATTAGAGAAAGTGCTTCGGCAGAAATTACTACACCTCGGGAATTTGTTCCTTCTTTTGGAAGGGTTATGTATCTATCGCTGCCTATTTGTTGCAAAACTTGTTGTTGCGTTTCTTTTGAAAATAATAATAAGCTGCCTGTTTTGTTCCAGCAAATTTTTGCAACCAGCATATCGCACCATGGTTTGTAAGTTTCTTTAAATTCGATAGCTTTATCACGGTCGACTGTCCAAATCAATTTTATGGGAGTCCACTTACCATTATTTTTTACAGTTACAGTTTTAATAGATAGTGGTGTGTTTTTTACATAAACATCAACTTCTGATGAAGTGATAGGAATATATAATAAGCTTATCATCGAATATTTCGTTAAAAACGCTTTTATTATGCATACTTCTTTATCTCCAAAGTTTCGATTTTATTTAGTGTATCGGCTAACATTTGTGCAAGATGCCAAGCAAAAACGGGAGCAACGGCATTTCCAACCTGTCGATAAGCATCTGTAGTTGAACTAACAAAAACAAAATCATCGGGAAAAGATTGTATTCTTGCTGCTTCCCGAGCCGAAAGCCGTCTGGGCAATGAATAATGAAATTCTATGTTTCCATGATGCTCTGCCCTCATTGTAGGGGCAGGTTTATCTGCCTTTGTTTTTGTGTTCCCTTGCGTCCCGGGGAACAGCTTTGCTTTTGAATACCCTGAATTGGGCAACGAATTATGCTTTTTTTCGTCTTCTAAATCACCGATTGCTTCTTTTATTGTACACCAAGGTTTTAAATGAGTTTTCATATCGTTGTCCGAATGTGTAGGCTGCAACCACTTGAAGTCAGCATACAAATCTTCTCTAATTCCAACAATTATAACTCTTTCTCTGCACTGCGGCACACCAAAATCTGCCGAATTAAATAGTCTGTAATCCACATTGTAACCAAGCTCTGAAAAATCTTTTACAATGGTATCTATGGCTAATCCGTTTTCCCAAGACATCAGACCTTTTACATTCTCTGCAAGAAAAATTTTCGGTTTGACAATTTCTATAACTTTCGCCATACTCTTATATAGCTTTCCTCTTTTTACAGACAAACCTTGTCGTTTTCCGGCTAAACTAAAATCTTGACAAGGGAATCCACCAATTACAACATCAGCCTTAGGCAGTTCTATTTTTTTTTCAAAAACACTCAGTTGCTCCACATCGCCATCTTCTATGCCGAGTAGCTCCGCAATATCCCCGCAAACAACTTGTGTTTCCGGAAAATTCAGTTTTTGCGTTTCGGTAGCTTTTTTATTTATATCATTCGCCCAGATAATATTGAACGGATTTTTTTTATATTTCTTTCCAAGATATGTGAATCCACCTTTGAATCCTAAATCAAGTCCCCCACATCCCGAAAATAAGGATATTACATCATACATATTATGCTCCTTTATTAACACTGCAAATACAATCTTAGCAATCTAAAAAGTAAAATAAGTCAATACTAATATACAATATTTTAACCCTAATTTCAAGTGCTGTTATGCAACAAATAAAAAAATTCAAAAAACCTCTTGACAAAACGGTTAGCATATGCTAACCTATATAGCGTGGGTTAGCTGCTGCTAACTACTAAAACTTGTACTTAATACATATTATAATAAAAAAGCAGTAGTTTTTGGCAGGCAACCAAAAAATTCATTAAAACAAACAAGAGGTTAAAATGAACACAGCACATACACTTAAAGAACTAAAACCCGGTATGACGGGCATTGTGGCGGCAGTGGGCGGCAAAGGTGCACTGCGTCGCCGTATTATGGATATGGGCATTACCAAAAACACGCAAATAACTGTAGAGAAACTTGCCCCGCTGGGCGACCCTATGGAAATTTCGGTTAGGGGCTATAGGCTGACGTTACGTAAAGCCGATGCCAAATTGATATTGTTAAAAAGCGGTGTGGGAGGTGTCTTGAAATGATAAAAATAGCTTTGGCCGGCAACCCCAACAGCGGCAAAACCAGTATGTTTAACGCACTTACCGGCTCTAACCAATACATCGGCAACTGGCCCGGAGTTACGGTCGAGAAAAAAGAGGGCAAGCTTAAAATTGACCCATCGGTGCGTTTGGTGGATTTACCGGGGATATACTCGCTTTCGCCCTACACTGCCGAAGAGGTTGTGGCACGTAACTTTTTAGTAAACGAAAAGCCCGATTGCATAATAAACATACTCGACGGCACAAATTTGGAGCGTAACCTTTACCTTACAACACAGCTGTTGGAGCTGAATATCCCTATGGTTGTGGCGGTTAATATGATGGACGTCGTAGAGAAAAAGGGCGACACCATAAATCTGCAAATTTTGGCAAGCAGGTTAAAATGCCCCGTGTTTGCGGTGTCGGCTTTGCAAAAGAAGGGCTTAAAAGAAGCCGCAAAAAAAGCAATTGAACTTGTACGGTTTAAAAAACAGCCCGCAGGGTTTGAGTGCTTTGAGCAAAAACTGACGAAATATCTTTTAAAAATAGAGGCTATGCTGCCAAAAGAAACCGACTACAGCAAGCGGCGGTTTGCGGCGGTTAAGCTGTTTGAACGTGATGAAAAAATAGGCGATATTATAGCAAATCCGCCCGATGTCAGCAGTATAATTACAGCTGCCGAAGCTGAATTTGGCGAGGACGCCGAAAGCATTGTTACCAATGCCCGCTATGAGCTTATTACCGAGCTTACTGCAAAAATCCTCACTAAAAACGCAGTGCAAAAAAAGAGCATTTCCGACAAAATCGACAGTGTGCTTACAAACCGCTTTTTGGCTTTGCCGATTTTTGCGTTGATTATCTTTTTGGTTTATTACATTTCGGTTTCTACTTTAGGCACAATTATGACCGATTGGATGAACGACAGCGTTTTTGGCGAAGGTTTTGACTTTTTCGGTGTGTTCGTGCCAAGCATACCCGATGCTGCAGCAGGGTTTTTGCAAAGCATTAACACCGCTGCATGGCTTAACAGCTTGATTATTGACGGTATGATTGCAGGCGTTGGTGCGGTTTTGGGCTTTGTGCCGCAAATGTTTTTGCTGTTTTTAATTTTGGCGTTTTTAGAATATTGTGGCTATATGTCTCGCATTGCTTTTGTGCTGGACGGTATTTTCCGTCGGTTCGGGCTTTCGGGCAAATCGTTTATTCCAATGCTGTTGGGTACGGGGTGCAGTGTGCCGGGCATTATGGCAGCACGCACTATCGAGAGTGAATCGGACAAAAAAATCACCATAATAACCACAAGCTTTATTCCATGCAGTGCAAAGCAGCCCGTTATCGCACTTATTGCTTCGGTGCTTTTTGGCGGAGCATGGTGGGTTGCGCCTGCCAGCTATTTTATAGGTGCTGCGGCAGTTGTGCTTTCGGGTGCGGTGTTAAAAAAGCTTAATATGTTCAAAAAAGAGTATTCTCCCTTTGTAATGGAACTGCCCGCATACCATCTGCCTAAGGTAAGCAACATCCTCCGCAGTGCGTGGGACAGAGCATGGTCTTTTATTAAAAAAGCGGGTACTATAATTTTAATTTCCAGCATTGTGGTGTGGTTTTTGTGTGGGTTTGGCATAAACGGCAGCGGTTTGTACTACACGCAAAACCTTGATGAGAGCATACTTGCCGCCATTGGCAACGGGCTTGCTTGGGTGTTTGTGCCTTTAGGCTTCGGCGACTGGCGAAGCACTGTTGCAACACTTTTAGGCGTTGTAGCAAAAGAGAACGTGGTAAGCACCTTCAGCATTTTAAGCACAAACGGAGAAGAAGGTGCGGTTGCCGAGCTTTTCAACTCGCTTTCGGGCTTTTCGTTTTTGCTGTTTAACCTGCTTTGCTTCCCCTGTGTTGCGGCAATTGCCACCATTTTTAAAGAGATGCACAATTTAAAATGGTCGCTTTTCGCACTTTTTTACCAAACAGGCTTGGCATATGCCGTTGCAATGTGCGTTTTTCAAATCGGTCTGCTTGCTCAGGGCGTTTTCAGCGGGTTTACCGTGGCGGCGTTTGTGCTTATTTTAGCAGCGTTGTATTTTTTGGTTATAAAAAAAGATAAACGCCTCGGCACATAATTTTGCATTGCAAAAATTGTGCCAAGCGTTTACCCTAAAATGTAACTTATTAAAAACAGGGAGTGAAAAACCATGGAATTTATAATATCAAATTTATCAACCATAATAGTTAGCACTGTTTTGCTTTTGGCGGTTGCTGTAATAATAATTTTTAGGGTACGGGCACGCAAAAAGGGCAAAAAATGTATGGGATGCACTGCCGACTGCTGCCCAAATAGGTGTAAAAAAGACCTTTGAGAATGCAATTTTTACTTGACTTTTTTACGAAAATGTATATAATAAAAGAGAAGAGTATACCAGTAGACGGTTGCTCCCAACTTAGTTGTTAAAAAATAACCGTTCAGTGTGGAAGCCGACGGTTATTTTTTATTGCTATAGATATGTACAGCAATTAAAATAATGCTTGTGATGACGTTGCAAAACATAAATAAGTCCTGCCATACAACCACACGCAACACCCCCTCTCGACCCGAATAAATTCGGGGGTTATGAAAGTTGGGGCAACCACCTACCGGCTAAAGATATACTCGCAGCTCCGCTGCAAATTAATAATATCAAATTTTGTTGCGTTTTGTCAAGATTTTTTTGCAAATACGGAAAAAAGTTTGGGCTGCACAGCCGACTGCTGTGCGAATAGTTGTAAAAATGTTAGGTAGGGTATATTATACCGAATATTGAAATATAAAAAAGTTTTTCTTGCTTATATTGAAAATTTGGGGATTGATTTTTTCAGCAATTTGCAGTACAATTAAAAAAACACGGAGGAACTTTTATGTTGGATAAAGCAACGGTTATAAGTACAGTGCAGCGTTATGCCGAAGCTGTAAAAAAAGAGTTTGACCCTGCCGCTGTGATTTTGTTCGGTTCGTATGCGAAGGGCGATGCAAACGAGGAAAGTGATATTGATGTTGGAATAGTTTTTAACGGTTTAAACGACGATTGGTTGAAAACAAGTTCACGCTTATGGAACTTGGCATATGATATAAGCTGGGATTTAGAACCCCATTTGCTTGACACAACACAAGATAAAAGTGGCTTTGTTAAGCATGTTTTATCAACAGGGCAAATCGTTTACCAAGCCTAAAAATATTTACATTACAATTTATAACACTAAACCCCCGCTTTAAACAGCGGGGGAATTTTTGTTTTTTATTTAAATTTAAATAGAATTTAAATTCTTTGAGGTTGGGGTGGTTAAAACTAAAATCAACCCTCCACAATCCTCTTTGTATCCCTTGCGATTACCAACTCTTCATCGGTAGGAATAATAAAAACACGGATTTTTGAGCCGGGCTTTGTAATTTCGCCGCCAACGTGGTTGAACTTTATGTTAGCGTCAACGTCAAGGTCAACGCCAAGGCAGGCGATATATTCGCAAACCTTGCGGCGTAGGGGTTCTTGGTTCTCGCCCAAACCGGCGGTGAAAACTATGCCGTCGCAGCCGCCCAAAGCAACATAATAGCTGCCGATGAACTTTGCAATTTGATAAAACAGTATTTCGTGTGCAAGCTTTGCACGGGGGTTGCCGGCTTCTTCTGCGGCACAAACATCACGGTCGTCGCTCGACACACCCGAAACACCCAGCAAGCCCGATTTTTTGTTAAGAAGGTCGCTCATTTGTTCGGGAGAAATGTTTTCTTTCTCGGCAATAAAAGTTACAACCGATGGGTCAAGTGCACCGCTGCGGCTGCCCATCATAAAACCATCGAGGGGAGTAAGACCCATTGAAGTGTCGATAACCTTGCCGCCGCTTACAGCGGTAATAGACGAGCCGTTGCCGATATGGCAGGTGATAAGCTTTGTGTCCTCTATATTTTTGCCCAACGCTTTTGCAAGCATATGGCTGACATAATAGTGCGAAGTGCCGTGAAAACCATAGCGGCGAATTTGATATTTTTCGTAATATTCGTAGGGAACAGGGTAGATGAACGCTTTTTGCGGCATTGTGGAGTGAAAAGCTGTGTCGAATACAGCAACCTGAGGTAGAGCCGTGCCGAAAACCCCAATGCTTGCTTTTATAGCCTGAACATGACCCGGGTTGTGCAAAGGTGCAAGAGGGATAAGGCTTTCTATCCCGGCTAAAACTTCGTCGGTAATGAGTACCGATTCGGAGAACAATGCACCGCCCTGAACAATACGATGCCCGATTGCCGAAACCTCGTCCAGCGAGGAAATAACCCCGTGCTTTGCGTCCAGCAGAGCGTTTTTAACCTGCAAAAACGCCGCAGTATGGTCGACCATTGGTTCTTCGGCAACAAAATTGCCGCCGCTTTGGGTCGAATGTTTAATGCAGGAACCGTCCATACCGATTCTCTCGCAAATGCCTTTTGCAATAACGCTTTCGTTTTCCATATCCATAAGCTGATATTTAAGGGACGAACTACCCGCATTGATAACCAGAACTTTCACTGTTTTTTTACCTCTCTCTTTGGGTTTGTTATTATTTCAATTTTAAAATCACTTTTAATATAATATTACTTTTTAATTTAAAAATCAAGCTTTTAATACAAATTTGCCGCAAAAATATAAAATATTTAAAAAAGAGGGTTTTGCAGAGGTTTTCTCAGCAGAAATAACTTTCATTTTCAAACTAAATTTGCAAGTTTTAAAACCAAACTTGCACAATTATACATAAAAAGCGGCAAAAAATAGGTATAATTTAGTAAAAACAGCAAGTTTAATTTTAACAAATTCAAAATTGCATAAAAATAGCCCTAAAAACTATTGACATATAACGACATTTGGTTATATAATAGTACATAGCGTGATAAAGGCAAATTTGTGCTTTTTAATATGCTTGATGCGTTTGCGTTAAAGCTGTGTATATTAAACTGTATTTGCCTAATACATATTAATAGTGTAAGTTATGTATGCTGTATGGAGGAAAACTATGCTTTTAAAAGAAGGTCAGGTACGTATACCTTCCGGTTGTGCAATTTCCGGCTTTATTCATAAAGACGGCAAGAAGGAAGACGGCCGACGGATTATAGATTCTATTGAGATAATGCACGAACGCAGCAACGGTTTGGGCGGCGGTTTTGCAGGCTATGGCATTTACCCCGATTTTGCCGATTGCTATGCTTTTCATGTTTTTTATAACACTCAAAAGTCAATGAGCGAGGCAAACGAGTATATTAAAGCACGTTTTAAAATAGTTTCCGAATCCTCAATGCCCACCCGCAAAATGAAGGAAATTACAAACGAGCCGAACATTTGGCGTTATTTTTTAAAACCGCTCGAGCATAAAATAGCCGAGTATGATGTTTTGGAAGACGAGTTTGTTTTCCG
>JAISII010000114.1 GCA_031262125.1 Oscillospiraceae bacterium
TGCAGGGGCATTAAACTGCAAGCTGCCGCCCGCAACAATGTCAAAATAGCTTGGGCTTACGGTTTGCATGGCGTTTTGGGTGCGGTTAACATATTCAATTTGTTGTTGTGCAGTGCCTCCGTAAAGGTATGTCATACTGTAACGCTCGGTGTCATCGGCAAATGCACTAAAAAACATACTAAACGGAATAACCGCCAGCATAACCCCGGCAGTAACCAGCCGCACCGCATTAATTTTTATTCCCTTAGCGTGTTTTTTTAAAAATTCCGCTGCATTTTGCCTGCTTTTAGAGCTTTGGCTTTTGCCCAAAAATTCCATTGCAAACTCGGTTTCGTTCACGCTGTATTCAATAATCAGGTCATAAGAACCGTCGCAGTTTTTAAGCAGCTTCATATTTCCGTGCATCATTTTTTAACCTTGCCTTTACATTTTTTTTAGAATTTTTATATTTATAGTAATATTTTATGCTAAAAATTAAATTTGTAATTAGCTTTTGAATAAAATAAGCTAATATGCATTTATGGCATAAAACAAGGGAGTTTTGCTGCTATAAAAAATTTTTTAATAAAAAAGTGTTGACAAAAGTTTTTGCTTGTGATAATATAATATCAACAAATGAACATATGTACATATATTAGCAGAAAGAGGAAAACAAAATGAGCGAAATTATAAAAGATAATATGCCCGACACCGAGCTTTTGTTCGAGCTTGCCGATTTGTTTAAGGTCTTCGGCGATTCTACACGCATACGCATAATTTGTGCCTTGTTCGAGGCGGAACTGCCGGTGTACGGCATTAGCGAACTGTTAGGGTTAGAGCAATCTACCGTTTCTCACCAGTTGCGAATTTTACGTCAAAACAAGCTGGTAAAGGTACGCAAAGACGGCAAACAGAGCTTTTACAGTCTGTCGGACGAACATGTAAGAAAAATTTTTGATATGGGTCTTTCGCACATTATGGAGTGAGAAATTTTATTTATATTATTTTAAAAGGGGATTATGGTTAAATGAGTGCTGAACACGAGCATAGCTGCAGTTGCCATGGAAGCAGCTGCAGCAGCAAAAAAGAGAATAAATTTAAAAAATACATCCGCCTTGGCACGGCAATTTTGCTGGTTGCTGCGGGCGTAATAGTAAATATGGCGGTAAGTTTTGCCTATGCCGAACTGCTTTTCGGTATTTTGTGCGGCTTGGCAGCCCTTGTTGTGGGCTTTGAGATTTTTACCGAAGGTTTTAAGTCGATTATCAAGCTGAAAATTAACGAAACCACGCTTATGAGCATTGCCGTTATTGCGGCGTTTTGCTTGGGTGAGTTTTTAGAAGGCACATTGGTAACATTGCTGTTTTTTACGGGCGAGATTTTTGAAGAACTGGCGGTTGCATCCTCCCGCAGGGAGATTTCTAAGCTGTCGTCTATTCGCCCCGATGTGGCAACGGTTATTATAAACGGCGAAGAAGTGCTTAAAAAAGCCGAGGAGGTAAACGTGGGTGATACCATTTTGGTTAAGCCCTACGAACGCATAGCATTGGACGGCACGATTATAAAAGGCTGCACAATGCTCGATACATCGGCAATAACGGGCGAAAGCGTGCTGCGAGAGGCAGAGCAAGGTGCAGAAGTTTTGTCGGGTATGCTAAACACCGAGAGTGAAATTTATGTAAAAGTGCAAAAACTATTCGGCGAAAGCACAGCCGCCCGAATTTTAAAACTGACCGAAAGTGCAGCCGCATTAAAAAGCAACCAAGAAAAGTTAATTAACAGGTTTGCGGCGGTCTATACACCGCTGATGCTCTTGCTTGCGGTAATTATATTTGTTGTGCCGCCGCTGATTGGTTGGGGCAGTTGGCAAACGTGGCTGCTGCGTTCGCTTGTTTGCCTTGTGGCATCGTGCCCGTGTTCTATTGTAATATCGGTTCCGCTGGCGTATTTTGCGGGTATTGGTGCGGCTTCTAAGCAAGGTGTGCTGATTAAAGGCGGGCGTTATTTAGAGGCTTTGAACAAAGCAGATGCTGCCGCCTTTGACAAAACAGGTACTATAACAAAGGGATGTCAAACACTTGCCGCCGTCGATGTTTTTAACGGCTATACAAAGGATGAAGTGTTAAGCCTTGCAGCGGCTGCCGAAAAAAATTCGACCCATCCGCTTGCCTTGAGCATAAAAGAGGCAGCACCTCAAGAAAATTTACCGATTTTAACCGATTATTCCGAAAAACCATCAGTAGGCGTTTTTGCAAATTACGGCGGTAAAAAAATTGCTTGCATTGGCAAACGTGGGCTGGCGGATTTCGGCATCAGCTACAGCGGCAACGGTGCAGTTTTTGTAATAGCCGAAGGCAAGCTTGCCGGTGCGTTAGAGTTTGAGGATGAGCATAGGGAAGAGGCACCGCTGGTTTTGGCACAGCTTAATGCTTTGGGCGTAAAAAAGCAAATTATGCTAACGGGCGATTCGACCGTTACGGCAGAAAAAATCGCCGAAAAAGTCGGCATAACCGAAGTTTTCAGCGAGCTGCTGCCCGAGGGCAAAGTTGAGCAAATTCAAAAGCTTAAAGCACAAAACCATACCGTAATTTTTGTTGGCGACGGAATAAACGACTCGCCCTCGCTTACGGCTGCCGATTGCGGTGTTGCATTGGGATTTGGCACTGATGCGGCAATAGAATCCGCCGATGTTGTGCTATCAAGCGGCGATTTAACCCGACTGCCCGATGCAAAAAAACTTGCCAAAAAAACGGTTAACACCGTAAAGGCGAACATTGCATTCTCGCTTGTGGCAAAGGCTGTTGTTATGGTTTTGGCGGTTGCCGGGTTAATTCCGCTTTGGCCCGCCGTTGTTGCCGATACCGGAATGAGCTTGCTTTGTGTGCTTAATTCGGTGAGGATTCTTAGGAAAAATTAAGTTGAAAAATTAAATTTGAATAAAAAAACCGCAGCTTAAACTTTAGCAAAGCCGATAGTTTAAGCTGCGGTTAATTTTTTTGTAAAATCAAAACAGTTTTTGATTATTCGGGTTTTGGTGCGTCAACAGGGCAAACGCCTGCACAAGAACCGCAATCAATGCAAGTTGCTGCATCAATAACGTATTTGCCTGCACCTTCGCTAATGCAGTTAACAGGGCATTCGTCAACACATGCTGCACAAGAGATGCAATCTTCGGTAATTAAATATGCCATTTTTCTAACCTCCGTTTTTTGTAAGTAAATTGGCGTTGTTAACACCATACGCTTAAAATTATACAACAGGTTTTGGCATTTGTCCAGTATTTTTAAAAATATTTTACTCTAAACATTGCTAATAATTCTTATGCCGCAAAAAGCCGCAAGCAGCTCAAACCTAAGCCGATAAATATTACCCTAAATAAAAACTACTCATAATAGCGTGCAATGTTTTGTAAACGCTCGGTGCCTTTTTTTATGTGGCGTGTAACGGTCGAAGGGTGCACCGACATTTCGGCGGCAATTTGGTTCATTTTTTTGCCGTTTATGTAAAATTGCGTTATGCAAAATTTTTGCTTTTGCGTCAGTTCTGTGCCAATCGCCAGCAGCAAAATTTTCTTCATTTGCTCACGTTGTTTGGCGTTTGTGCCGCCTTTGCCATAAAGCGAAAAAGCGATTTTATCGCTGTTTTTGTCCGAAAAATAAATCTTGCGTTGCTTCATCAGCCTTTGCCCTCCCCACGGTTTTGCAGGTGGCGTGCCGTGCTTTTCAGCTCATATAATATCGAACGCAAAATCATAATATTACGCTTAATTTCCAGTCGCTCATCAAGGTGGGTGGCTTTTAGTTTTGTTGTTTCAACATTAATACGCCGTTTTACTACTTCTGCCTCATTCAAATACTCGTCTGCCCATACAAAATAGTTCTTTTTCTGCTCCATTCGATTTTTCTCCATTCAATTCTGATTCTTTAACTTTACGGCTATGCCGTCTTAAAAGAGCTTTCGCTCAACATTCGATACAGGGAAATATTCCCTAATAATATTGTAGCAAAAAGAGTAATATTATGCAATAGAAAATTTTAAAAATACAGAAAAAAATATTAGCATTAAGTATTATGTGATTGGGGAGTAATCACAATATAATCATACTGATACCGTATCAATATCACTTTCGATATCAATAACAACATTCTCTTCATGCGGCTGTTCGGGCAAAAGTTCAGACAATCTGGTTTGAATATTAAGGTAGTCGTACATTTTTTTAAATGTATATTTCCCTGCAAAAAATTTTACACATTTTTTGCATTGCAGATGTGCCACAAAGCCACGGTTTTTATATTGCCAATGTGTAAGCATTCTTAGCCGAGAGGCGCAGTGCGGGCAATAAAACCGCATAGCCGAGCGTTTTATAAGCGGATTATCCAGCGAGTTGATAAATACGGGTTTGTAAAACAGCTTTCTGTAAAATTCAGGGTCGGCAGCGTTTTGAATAAACCCTTCAAAAACTTCTTTATTATAGAGCGTTTTAAAAATCAGGGCTTCTACATAGGCATCGCTGTCGGCACGGTGCAGGTTTTCGTCCGGCACAATTTCCAAAATATCCACACAGGCCTTAACGCCAAGTTGCTTTGCAGGGTCGTTAAGGTTAAGCTGCTTCATTGCAAACTCTTGCACGTTGCAATATTGTGTCATAAAAGGCAGTGTACGCTCGGCATAGTACATAAAATAGTTGTCAATAAGCGTTGTAATATCGGTCGTGCCCCAAGTCAGCAGCACAGCATCGCCCAAAAATTCTGTAAAGTTTTTCAAAGCTTCGCAAAAAGTAATATCCGATTGTTTTAAATCGTTAAAAGCAATTCCTGTCAGTTCGGCTGTTCGGCGGTTCATACGGCGGCTGATTTTAGGTTTTAGCAAAGCTGAAAAACTGCCGATGCAGTTTAAATTTTCGTCCAGCTTAACCGCACCAAACTCGATTATTTCGTTTAAAAACCGCATTTCGTCTTTATAAAACGCAGCGTTCCATTCCAAATCTAAAATTACAATTTCCATTGTTTTACCTGTTTCTTTATGTTATTGTTTGTTCTCACTCTGTCCTCCCAGAGGATAGAGGTTAGAGAATAGAAGCGAAATTTCTCCTTTTTCTCCTTCCGTCAGGGCTACGGTCTGCCACCTCCCTCTAAGAGGGAGGCTTTGAGGTACACTATAAAAGAGAGCATAAAAAAGTCTCCCTCTCAGAGGGGGATGTCGGCAACGCCGACAGGGGGAGAAAAGAGCAAGTTCAAACCCCCAAAATCAACTTCAACCGCTCCAGTGTGCTTGTGCCTGTCGGCACCTTTACCGAAATATAGGGCTTTGCCCCGGCACTTAACACCGCTTTGCGACCCATCGCTTTTAAAATTTCGCCTGTTTGCGGTGCTTTGATATCCCGCACAAAAAGCAGCAAAGCTTCGTTGTTTTGCTTAATTTCATAAATCCCCCGCAATGATGCAATATTGCGGATGAGTGCAATATCAACCAGACCTTTAACAACCTTTGGAACTGCACCAAAACGGTCGTTCAGCTCATCCAAAACATCGTCGGCGTCGGCGTTGGTTTTAATGTCGGCAATAAGCTTATAAATGTCCAGCCGCTGGGATGTGTTTTCAATATAATAATCAGGGATATGTGCCTGCACTGCAATGTCAATCAGGCAATCTTTGTCGTCGGTAGGGGCGGGGGCTTCGCCTTTTTCTTCGGCTACGGCTTGGGCAAGCAGTTTAAGGTACATATCATAGCCCACGTCCTCCATATGCCCGTGTTGCTGACCACCCAAAATGTTGCCTGCACCACGCAGCTCTAAATCTCGCATTGCAATTTTAAAACCCGAGCCGAACTCTGTGTATTCACGTATTGCGGTTAGCCTTTTTTGAGAAATATCCGATAGCACTTTTTGCGGAGGATAGGTGAAATAAGCATAAGCACGCCGTGCCGAACGCCCGACACGCCCACGCAATTGGTGCAACTGAGATAACCCCATACAATCGGCGTTTTCTATAATAAAAGTATTGGCGTTGGGCAAATCGACCCCTGTTTCTACAATTGTGGTGCAAACAAGCACGTTAATTTCCTGCTCCAGCATTTGTGCCCAAACTTTCGATAATTCGCCCTCGTTCATTCTGCCGTGCCCAATGCCCACACGTGCCTCGGGTATTTCGGCTTGAATTTTAGCCGCTTTGCCTGCAATGCTTTCGGTGCGGTTGTGCAAATAAAAAACCTGCCCGCCACGCCGCAGCTCACGCCGAATTGCCTCGTTTATAATACCGCTGTCGTACTCCAGCACATAGGTTTGCACAGGGTGGCGGTTTTGCGGTGCTTCCTCCAGCACCGACATATCACGTACTCCGCTCAAAGACATATTAAGCGTGCGTGGGATAGGCGTTGCCGAGAGTGTCAAAACATCCACATTTTTGCATAGCTCTTTAAAGCGTTCTTTTTGTGCAACGCCAAAACGCTGTTCTTCATCAATAATGCAAAGCCCCAAATCTCTGAATATAACATCCTTTTGCACAAGGCGGTGTGTGCCTATAATCATATCAATCTCGCCACGGCGGAGTTTTTTTATAATCTCTTCCTGCTGCTTTTTTGTGCGGAAGCGTGAGAGCAGCTCGACCCGAACCGGGAATCGCTCAAACCGCCGCAACACTGTTTGGTAGTGTTGCCAAGCCAAAATTGTGGTGGGGCAGAGCAGTACGCACTGTTTGCCGTCGGTTACGCACTTAAAAGCGGCACGCAGTGCAACCTCGGTTTTGCCAAAGCCAACATCGCCGCATAGCAATCTGTCCATTGGCGAGCTTTTTTCCATATCGCTCTTAATTTCTTCGGCTGCTTGCATTTGGTCGGGTGTTTCGTCAAATTCAAAGCCACGCTCAAAATCGTGCTGCCATTCGCTGTCGGGTGCAAAAGCAAATCCGGGGGCTTTCATTCGTGCCGAATAAAGGGCAATCAGCTCTTTTGCCATATCTTTAACCGAGCTGCGAACACGAGCCTTTGCCTTTGTCCATTCGCCGCCCCCTAAGCGTGAGAGCTTTACCGAAGTGTTTTCTTTAGGTCCGATATATTTTGCAACCAAATCCAGCTGAGTAACCGGCACATAGAGTGTGTCGGCACCTTGGTATTTGATTTTTATATAATCTTTGGTTATGCCGCCCGTTGTGAGCTTTGAAACGCCTTGAAAAACACCTATCCCGTGGGTGGAGTGCACAACATAATCGCCGTAAGCCAGCTCCGACAGGCTGTAAATTTCTTGCCCTTGTTTTTTTGCCTGCCGTTTCTTTTTTATTGGGGCATAACTTGCAAGCCCGTGGCTTATCAAGTAAAAATCAATTTGAGGGTATTCAATTCCGGCACTCAGTGCACCGGGCAAACAATAAATTTTGCCATGGCTTAGTTTGTCGGCACTTTTGCAAAAAATTGCAGGCAGCCCACGTTCGCACAAGCTTTCGGCAACATTTTTTGCCGATTTTTCGGTACCGCACAAAACCGTAACGGTAGCTTTGGGATGAAAAACCGCATCCAAATCCTCCGCCAGAATTTGCGTAGAACCGTTCCACGGGGAGGTTTGCTTTGCACTAAAGCTAAACAGGTCTTGCATCGGCAAATCGTACCCGCCGGCGGCAAAATTGTCTAAAAATATTGTAGGTCGGTTTGTTGTAAAATCTAAAAAGTCAGAGTATTGCCGAGAAAATTCATCAAACCCACGGCACAGCGTACCCTCGTTAAAATAATCCAGCAGGTTATGCTCATACTCAAAATTCGCACTTTTAACCCGCTCTTTAACCTTCATATGCTCCAAAACAAAGCAAATATCGCCGCCGGTAAAATAGTCGGTAAGGCAGGCGGGCTTGTCATAAACCTGTGCAATAAATTTGTCGATGTTAGAGGGCTTTATTCCGTTTTTAATTTGCTCTGCTTCATCGTGCAAAATTTCTTTTGCCTTTGCGGCTGCTTTGCCCTGCAGAGCGTTTGCAGCACGAGTTATTTTTTGCGACAGTGCATCAAAGTCGCCGATAATAACCTCGGCAGAGGGCGAGAGGGTAATCTCGTCGACTTTCTCGGTTCGGCGTTGTGTTTCAATGTCAAAATAATTAAGCGAATCAATCTCATTGCCGAAAAATTCAATTCGAATAGGGTTTTTGTCGCCCGGCACAAAAAAGTCCAAAATGCCGCCACGCAAAGCAAACTGCCCAAAACCTTCAATTTGTGCAAACCGCTGGTAGCCCAGCAGCAGCAAGCTTTCGGCACATTTTTCGGGCGAGATTATCTGCCCCGGTTTAAGTTTTAGTGTAGCTTTTTGCAGCACTTCGGGTGGGATGGTATATTGCAGTGCGGCATCTATGCACGCCACAACAACGTCGGCTTGCTTTTGCAAAATTTTCTGCAAAACGTCCAGCCGCTGGTGCTCAAATTCGTGGGATTTACCCGTAACTTCCTTAAAAACAAAATCACGCCCGGGGTAAAAAACCGCAGCAAGCCCCATGCTGCACAAATCGTTGCACAGGGTTTGTGCCTCGGCTTCGTCCGATGCAATGCAAAAAGCTCTGACGTTCTTCAATCGGCAGAGCGAAAATATGGTTATTGCTTTGTTTAGATGTGTAAGCCCGGTGGCGGCTGTAACTGTTCGACCCTTTGCATGTGAACAAAGCTTTGCAAATTCGGGCAGGCGTTGCAGCGTAGCCGTTAAAAAATACATTAAAGTTTACTGTTCCTTAAAATTAGGCTTTAAATTTTTGCTAATATTCAATTTATTTAAATAGAGTTTTTAAAAACGTTGGTTAGAACCCGTTGGGGAGCGGCAATTTAATTAATTATTTGCGGCTTTTTCAAAAACTACTTTTGATTATACAGATTCATAGCTTTGTCAATATCGCCGTTAATAATAAGCTCGATTGCAGCAATTGCATTTTGTGCAGCAACTGCAAGCTCTTGCTGCTCTTTTTGCGAAAATTTTGACAGTACCCACGCTGAGAGGTCATAATCGGGGTGCGGCTTTTGCCCAATGCCTATTCTAATTCTGGGGAACTCGTCCGACCCGTTGAGGTAAATTATGTTTTGCATACCTTTTTGCCCGCCGTCGCTGCCTTTTTGGCGTATTCGCAGCCGCCCTGTGGGCAGAGAAATATCGTCAAAAATAATAAGCACATTTTGCGGCGGCAGCTTATAAAACTGCATTGCTTCAACCACTGCTTGCCCGCTCAGGTTCATAAAAGTAGAGGGTTTTAACAGCAAAACCTTGTGCCCGCCCAAATCGGTAGTAATAGAATTAGATTTAAACTTTACACGATTTATTTTAATTTTAAGCTTGTCTGCCAAAGTGTCCAGCACAAAAAAGCCGATATTGTGGCGGGTGTTATCGTACTTTGTGCCGGGGTTGCCCAAGCCGACAATAATATAATCTACAGCAGTGCTGTTGTTAAATTTTTTGAATTTGTTGAACATTAATACTTAACCATTCTGTAAGTCTATTGCGTGTGCATATATTCCCCTCCGGGGAGGGGTGGATTCGCTTTAGCGAAGACGGGGTGGTTTAAAAGAAAATCACCCAAACTTAGGTGTAAACGGCTTGTCGGTATAAATCCTCTCAATAGCTTCGGCAAAAACCGGTGCAACGGGGAGTATTTTATATTTATCAAGCATTTTTGCCTCTGGTATTTGTATGGTGTCTAAAAATACGACTTCCGAAATTGGTGCTTTAGAAAGCTTGTCTTTAGCATCTTTAGAAAGCACGGCATGGGTTGCACAAACGCAAACATCTTTAGCCTTGCCTTTTTCAATAACTGCGGTTGCGGCACTGCATAGTGTTCCTGCAGTGTCAACCAAATCGTACAAAATAATAACCCGTTTGTCGGTAACATCGCCGATTATGTTCATAACCTCCGAAACGCCGGCTTTGGGTCTGCGTTTGTCTATAATGGCAAGCGAGCAGCCAAGCTTGCTGGCAAAATTGCGTGCCCGAGTAACCGAGCCTAAATCGGGAGAAACAACTATGTAATCATCACGGTCGGGACCTATTTTTTCTTTCATATAGTTTGCCAACAGCGGGGCACCGTAAAGGTGGTCAACAGGAATATTAAAAAAGCCCTGAATCTGGTTAGCGTGCAAATCCATAGTAAGCAAACGGTCGGCGCCTGCGGTGGTAATAAGGTCGGCACACAGCTTTGCGGTAATCGGGTCACGGGGGCGTGCCTTGCGGTCTTGCCTTGCATAGCCAAAATAGGGCATAACCGCCGTAATTCTTGCCGAGGACGAGCGACGCATTGCATCAATCATAACCAGCATTTCCATCAGGTTATCGTTAACAGGGCCGCATGTGCTTTGAACAATAAAGCAGTCGCTGCCACGTACCGACTCGTGCAGGTTAATCGAAACCTCGCCGTCGTTAAATTGCGAACAGGTGCATTTGCCCAAGGGCAAACCCAAACAGCCCGCAATGCCTTGTGCAACCTCTTTGTTAGAGTTGCCGGAAAAAATTTTAATGTCCTTGCCGTGAAAAGTCATTGTTTAATTCTCCTGTTTTTTAGAATTTTAAATGCAGTACCTCAAATAAATTTTATAATAAATAACTTAGTTTTTAATTTATAGTTTTCTTGCAATCTCGTTCAGTTCTTCAAGCTGTGCAGGGTCGTTAGCACCCAAAACAGTGTTTGGTGAGCTTGCTGTAAACACACTAACTTTTTGCCCCTGTGCAATAAGCAGCTTTAAGGCATCCGGCAAATAATACTCTTTAGCCGAATTATTGGAGGTGATTTTGTTAAGAACCGAAAGCAAAGCGCGTGTGTTAAACCAATATGCCCCCGAGTTAACCTCGCAGACTTTAAGTGTGGCTTCGTCGGCATCTTTTTGCTCTACTATTTTTTGCAGATTACCGTCTGCATCCCGCACAACTCTGCCATAGCCAGTTGGGTCGGCAATTTCGGCAGAAATAAGCGTTGCGGCATTATCTCCGCTGCGGTGCAATTTAAGGGCATCGGCAATGGTTTGTGAGTCCATAAAAGGTGCATCGCCGTTAAGAACAATGCAGTCGCCGCCGTTTTTGCATAAAAAATCCTCAGCCATCATAACCGCATGCCCCGTACCCAAGCGTTCCGCCTGATATACGGTTTTAACGGGATAACTAAGGGAATTAACATAATCCTCGATTGCTTCTTTTTTAAAGCCCTTAACAACGCATATGTTGCTAACGCCTGCCCCCTTGAGCGAATCAATCACCCATTGGAGCATAGGCTTGCCCAGAACTAAAGACAATGTCTTCGGCAAATCCGACTTCATACGCTTGCCCTCGCCTCCGGCAAGAACAACCCCACAAGTAGACATATGCAAAACACCTCGCATTCAAAAAATCAAAAATAAATTTACAAATACTATTATTACACAAACTTAAAAAAATTTCAAGTAATAAACAAAAAATAATAACAATATTTTTTTTAAAAAATGAATACTCGTGCAGTCTTATTAACAACACCGCAAATATTTGGTTAATCTCTATTAAAAAACAGTTCACAATTTGTGAAAACGTAACAAAAAACAGACCTAAATATTGGCACTATGGCTGTAATAAAATTCTAAAACAGAAAATATACCCCCGATAAAAACCATATAATTATAATAGAAAAGTTGGAACACAAAAGCTTTGCGACAAAAAATTGTAAAAATACCTTTTTAGTTATCAGGAGGAGCAGCGATGTCAAAAAAAATTACAACCGGGGTTATAGCCATAGTTTTAATTGCGGCATTGCTGCTGTGTGGTGTAATAACCGTTGGTGCAGTTGGTGTTACATACCCCCAATCTGGTGCGGCGGGCGACACTGTTTATGTTAAAAATGCCGCAAACTGGGGCAAGGTTTTTGCATATATGTGGAACAATAATGACGACAAAAACGCAGTTTGGCCGGGGCAAGAGATGACACCCATAGGCGACGGCGTTTATTCCTACAAAATTACAGGCAATTGGGCAAATATTATTTTTAACCACGGTAATGACGGCAACAAAACTGCCGATATGGTCTTGGGCAGCAACGGCGGCAGAATTTTTAACAACAGTACAAACAGCTGGGGTGATTATGCAGCTGCAACAACGCCCGGCACAACGGTTACCACTCCAAATATAACCGCTCCAATTGTTACACAAGCACCAACACCCGGCAGCGGCACCGTTTTCTTCAAAAACGAATCCGGCTGGAGCAGTGTTAATGCTTATATGTGGAACACCGAAGATGACGAAGAGTCAGCTTGGCCGGGCAAAGCAATGACCAATATCGGCGATAACATTTGGCAGTATAATTACAGCGGCAACTGGAAAAATATAATTTTCAACAAAGGCAGCGGCGGCGACGGCAACCAAACGGGCGACCTTGTTTTACCCGGCAGCGGTTCTATTTATATTAGCGGCAGCAACAGTTGGGATGTTTATGACACGAGCCCATTGATAATTAAAAGCTTTACTGCCGATTTAGCATCCCCGCAATATAAAGGTACGGCAATAGTGTTGTCGGCGTCGGCACAAACTCAGTCCGGTACGGCAATCTATTACAAATTTTCGGCAAAGGGTGCATCAACAACTGTTTTGCAAGACTTCAGTACAAATTCATCCGTAATTTGGATACCTTCGGCAACAGGTTCTTATACACTAACTCTTGATGTTAAAGATGCCGCAGGCAACACAAACACAAGGCAAATTACTTATTCGGTGCTTGACGACACAAACGTTGCAAAACCCATTATAAAAATGGTTACGCCGTACAGTGGCACAACCCTAAAGGCAAATACGGCTGCTAACTTTGCGGTTACAGCATCCGGTGGCAAGGTTGGCACAAACCTGCTGTTTTATAAATACATTGTAAAAAATGCTTCGGGTACGGTTATAAACACGCCGTA
>JAISII010000120.1 GCA_031262125.1 Oscillospiraceae bacterium
GGGGGGGGGGGGGGGGTAATTATCGTAGGTTTACTCATAAGTTATGTTCCTTTTTAACTCACTGTTTTATAAAATGTTTAGCTTGCCTTTTTGCTTTTTGAAAAGGCTATTACTTTGCCTTTAATATTTTCAAATATAATGCTTATAACAAGCGATGCGGCAAAAATAATCAGGGGCATAAAATAGGTAACCATGCCGGCTAAGCCCAAAGATGCCATAATCATTAGGTATATTTTTATAAGAACATTATGAATTATATAAATGTTTAAAGAGTGTTTGCGTCCGGCAGCAGAGAAAAAGTTGTCTTTAATGTTAATTTTGTTAAAAATGATAAACAGCAAAATAGCTATAAATACTGTTGTTGTATATAAATCATGCTGTCCGGCAACAGACACTTCAAACCAACCGGCAATAATGCTTGCCGCAAAACCAACAATAAGTAAAGGCATCGACAGCTTTTGTATTCTATTCCGGTATTTGAACAACAAAACTCCTAATAAAAACAAAGGTATGCCAACCATTAGCCAATTTCGGGTGTACATATTTCTAACATGTAAAATTTCATCAAACACAAGATGTACCGCCAAAAGCCCAATCGCTGCGGTTATTATAAGCAGAGTTCTTATTTTTTGGTTTTTTATAAAACTGCGACAAACATATGCCGCAATAAGAGTATAGAGCAGTGAGCCTAAATACCACAAATGCCCGGCAGAACCGCTGACCCTGTTAAAAATCAAAAAATTAATATACTCAGACGGGGTGGTAAAACAATTCAGAAAATCAGAAAAACTACCAATCATAAGATTGTATATTATTTCCCAAGGAAAGTACAGTAACATACATATTATGAGCAATTTTGCAATTTTAAAAATCTGCTTTTTCTCACGATTTTTTGCAACAGTCGAGCAATAAAACCAGCCGGTTATCATAAAGAAAATCGGTACTGCTGCACGGGTTATAAAAATCCATTGATAGTGCAAGCCGTTAGGTGCTTCTGCTGACATAACATGGATTATAATAACAAAAAAAGCACATATCAGCTTTAAAAGGTCCAACCCATTGCTGCGGGCGGGTTTGGTTAGTGTGTTTGTATTCAAAACATACCTCCTTAAAACATCTTAAAAATTTTCAGTTCGGTTTCTTTAACAACGCCCAAGCCTAAAAAATCGTTTTCGGGCGGGGGCGAATAAACTTTAAAAATTGTACCGTTTTGGCTGCTTGTCCCCTCCGGCAGGCGGGCAAGGTCTAATGCACCGCCGTTTTTAAAACGCAACGCTTGTGCCGCACTTACGGCAACGGCAGGGTAGGGGGCAAAAATGCTTTCGGTTGGCAAAACGGCGGTTTCTAACTGTCCGTTTTGTGCCAGTGTTTTTGCTTGCTCTATAGTTATTGCGGTTGCAATGTCATACCCGCAGGCACGTGTACGTACCAAAGAGGTCATAACCCCTAACGTACCCAAATGTTTTGCAATATCGTCAATTAATGCCCTAACATATGTACCCTCGCCGCAGTCAATTTCTAAAACTCCACTTTGGGTTTGTTCGTCAAATTCGGTTAAGGCAAGCTTAAAAATTTCGACCTTTTTTGCGGGGCGTTCTACAATAATGCCTTTTCGGGCAAGGTTGCAAAGTTTTTGCCCGTTTTGCTTAACGGCAGAGTACATCGGAGGCACCTGCATATATGAGCCGCAAAAACTACCGAGTGCTTCCTCAAGTTTTGCACGGCTTACGTTTGCCTTTGTCTCTTGCAGAATAGTTCCCCAAATGTCGAGTGTGTTGGTACAAATGCCGAACCTAAACCCTGCAGTGTATGCTTTGCTGTGGTCGGGGAAAATATCCTGTGCCTTTGTTGCATTACCTATGGTAATGGGCAAAACTCCGGTTGCGTTTGGGTCGAGTGTGCCGCAATGCCCAACTTTTTTTGTGCCTGCAAGCCTGCGTATTATTGCTACCACATCAAACGAAGTAAAGCTTGGCGGTTTGTTAATAACTAAAATACCGTTCATTAATTTGTTTACTAACTTATTCTTGCTGTGCCGTTTCGTCCGAAGGACCCGGTACAGGCGGCAAAGTGGTGGGAGGCTCAGTTGGGGGTATAGTGGTAACAGGAGGTTGTGTGATGGGTGGCGTTGTTGCGGGTGGGTTTGTTACAGGCGGTTTTGTTGCGGGCGGTTTTGTTGGGGTTACAACAACCGGCTGTGTTGCGGGCGGCTTGGGAGTAACCGGGGTTTGCCCCGGCAAAACGCCAATGGTGCCCGGGTCGCTTGCGGTTACCCAATGCCCGTCGTCAAGGCTGTATTTGCTGCTGCACAAAAATTCACGCTTTATTTCTTTGTCGTTTTTGTAATAAATCCGGTAGGCATCTGCACTGTAGTTTTTGCCTGCCGATATATTGTAATTTGTGCTGTAGGTGGCAATTTTATCAAACGAAGGGTCTTTCCACCCGTAAAAGTTTGCAACAAGCTTGTTGCCGTCCATATAGCATTCTAAAAAGATTTGATATTTTGTTGTGTTTTTAAGTTTAAGGTCAAGTGCGGGGTAGTCTATTGTAGCATCCAGCCCCGATTTTGCATAGGAAGACGGCCAGCGATGATTATACCTTTCGGCAATGCTTAAATTTGCATATACAGCTGCACCGAAAATTGTGGTGCTTGCTTGGCAAATGCCGCCGCCTACGCCCTGAGTATAGGAACCGTTGGAAATTACTGTTGCATAGCGGTAACCGCTTGCGGTTGTTGTGCTGTTGCCGGTGCAGGCGTTAAACGACCATGTAGCACCCGGCTCTATTACCGAGCCGTTGCACGCACCCAAAGCTTTTGACATATTGTATGTGCCGTCGATGGTGTTGGATGAGTATGTTGAGTGAGTAGACAGCGGAACAATAAGTGTTTTTAGCTGAGCTACGGTTAGCGTGGGTTTGCTTTCGGTAACTTTTGCGTTAATTGTGCCTGTGTATTTTTTCTCGCTTAACATAGCAGAAACTTCAAGCTGCAATGTATCACGATTTATAATATAACCCACATTGCCTTCGGTAAAAGTGAACTTGTTTTTTACGCCGGGAGTGAATTTTGAAACATAAGCGTTCTTCATCGGAACATCGATTTTATCGGCAACAGTGTTAACTGCTGTGCCTATAGAATTGTTGTTAAGCATGCATTCCAGCTCATATGTTGCGGTTTTAACTTTATCTTCAGTGTCTTTAACCGCACGCTGTAAAATTGCCTCGATATTATCATCATATTTAAATGTATCTTGCGTAAACTGTGCCGTTTTGTCGTTTGCAACAACAGTTATGCTTATGGGCGTACGCATTTCTTTAGCTTTTGTTTGCAAAAGCTCTCGGGCTTGTGCAACCGTTTTGCCCGAAAGGTCAATTCCGCTTACGGTTATGCCGTTGCCCAAAATAATTTCGGGGTTTGGTGCAGTTGGAGAGATTGTAGGCATCATTGTGGGTTCGGGTACGGTTACAACTGCCGTTGGGTTTTGTGCGTTGTCAGGCGAAGCTTCACGCCCACCGAAGAAAGAAGTAATCTCGTTTTGGAAGAACAAAAACACCAAAACGCCCGCAATTAAAACAGCAGCAATAACCGATGCCGCTATTATTATGCCTTTTGATGATTTATTCTTCTTTTGAGCATGAGAAGCAATTTCGGTTGTGTCAGCTTCATCTTTCGAAGTGTCGTCAATAACAAAATCGTCGCCATAATCATCTGCTAATGGTGATTGCGGCAATTCCTCTCCCTGAACTTCATATGCATGTTGTTCATCCAAAGCTTCGGGAGCAATTTGTTCTTCCGTGCTGTCCGAGTCGGCATCGGCACCCAAAGCAACAGCGTCGGCAGTAGGAATCTCCGGAATAGCATCTTCCGCAATCGGCTCTGCTTGTTCGGGAGAAACCGATATCGAGTCTAAATTCCGAGTTTGCTCCGATGCAATATCTTCCTCCGATGGGAAATAGATAATATCAGGCACTTCGTTGTTATTAATTTCTTCAAAACTGTTGTTGTTTTTATTTTTTTCAGACATCTGTTAGTGTACCTCTTTTGATAAATATGGTTATCCGAAAGATAACCAAAATAATAGATTTCTTCACTACTTAATAATACTAAAAAACATTTGATTTGTAAAGTACTATTTAAGTAGATTTATTGATATAAAAGACTGATGTTTTTGTTTATTTTGGCAATAACTGCCTTGATTTAGTGAATATATTATGATATATTATTAACAATGAAATAGTAAATAGCAAAAGGTGAGGTGTCATATATATGAGGATACTTATTTTAACTGCGGCAACAGGCGGCGGGCATAAACGTACAGGTGCGGCTTTAAAAGAAGCAATACAGGCCAACAACCCAACAGCTTATGTTAATGTTATGGACGCTTTGGAAGCTTGCGGCGAACGCTTTAACAAAACAGTAACGGGCGGCTACCACTATATGGCAACAAAAGTGCCAAAAATTTACGGGCAGGCATATAAAATGGCTGATAACGAAACGCCGCTGAACAGTTTTATGGATAAAATAAATTCGCAAATGAGCATAAAACTGCTGCCCGCAATTGTTGCACAAATGCCCGATGTTATAGTGTCGTGCCACCCATTTGTTACAAAAATGCTGGGTACGCTAAAGGGCAAGGGCTATATAATTCAGCCCGTAATTTCTATTATTACCGATTTTGCAGGGCACAGGGCATATATAGACGAGCACATAGATAAATATGTTGTTGCAAACGACGATATGATAGCCGAAATGGTTGTAAAATATAAAGTGCCGCAGCAAAAGGTTTTTTCGCTGGGCATACCAATCTTCCCCGAGTTTTATGAAAAGCCCGACAAAAACAAGGTGCTTGCACAGCTTGGGTTCTCGCCAGAATTGCCAACGCTGCTTATAATGGCGGGCAGCTTTGGTGTTACCGATATTTTGGCGATTTATGAAAACCTTTGCGAGTGCGAAACCGAGTTCCAAATTATTGTTATAACGGGCAAAAACCAAAAGCTTTACAACGCTTTTGAAAAGCTGCTTAACCGAGAAATTAAAGAGTTTGACATTGCCCCCGAAGACGAAGCCGAAAGCAAAAAGCAGAGCAACAAAGTCGCCGAACAAATTAAAGGGACTTTTAAGGATACTACCGATAAAATTAAAGAAAGCTTTAAAGACGGCATAAGCGAGCTGCCCTTTGTGCATTACACCCGCACGACCAACAAAAGCAAGCCCACAAAGCTGCTTTATTTTATAAACAATGTGCAGGATTATATGCATTGTGCCGATTTGATTGTTACAAAGCCGGGTGGGCTAACAGTTTCCGAGAGCTTGGCGGCGGCGTTGCCGATGGCGATTTTCAGGGCTATCCCCGGGCAAGAGTCGGACAATGCCGACTATTTGGTACGCCATGGTATGGCGGTTATTTTAAGCAAAGGTCATTCGGGTGCAAGGATGATAGAAAGCCTTCTTAGCTCGCCCGAACAGCTGGAGCAAATGCGACGCAACTGCCAAACATTTTTTAAACAGCAGTCGGCAAAAAATGTTTATGGTTTAATTAAAACAACGTTTGAAGAATGGAAGAGAAGGTTTGTTTGAATTGCAAATGGCAAATTGCAAGTGGCAAGTGGCAAATAAGAAATAATAATGCAGAATGCAGAAATGTTTAAATTTCACTGAAAAAAGTCTCCCTCTCAGAGGGGGATGTCGGCGAAGCTGACAGGGGGAGAGAAAACAGGGAAGGTTTGCAAAGAGAAAAAAAGAAAGGCAAGTTAAAAAATGCTCGACGGGATATTTCTGCATCATTTAAAAAGCGAGCTGTGCGGGCAACTGGCACAGGCACGGGTTACGCAAGTGCATATGCCCGGGCGGGACGATATTGTGCTTTTGCTGCGTTCTAAAGAGCAGGGCAACTTGCGGCTTATGCTATCGGCAAAGGCAAACAGCCCCCGTGTGCATTTTGTAACAGCCTCGCCCGAAAATCCCGACAGCCCGCCGATGCTGTGTATGCTTTTGCGTAAAAAGCTGGGCGGTGCAAAGTTTGCAGGGCTGCGTCAACCCGGCTGTGAGCGAATTTTATTTTTTGATTTTGAAGCGATTAACGAAATTGGCGAACAGGAGAACTTGACACTCGCCGTTGAAATAATGGGCAAATACAGCAATATTATTTTAATTAACGGCAACGGGGTAATAATAGACAGTGTAAAGAGGGTTGACCTTACGGTAAGTTCGCAGCGGCTGGTTTTGCCGGGGCTGAAATACGAGCTGCCGCCCCCGCAGGAAAAATCGGATATTGTTAATGCCGACAGCAAGGCAATTGCAAAAATAGCCGCCGAAATAGCACAACAGGCAAACGACGGCAGCATTGCAAAAGCGGCATTGGGTGCAATACAGGGCATTTCTCCCGTAGTTGCACGAGAGCTTGAATACAGCGTGCAAGCAGGGCAAAGTTTAGAAGAAGCGTTGGAGAATTTGCATAATGCAGCTCAAGCAGGTAACGGTACGCCTGTTATTATAAAAGAGCAGAACGGCAAGCTGCTTGATTTTTCGTTTATGGAAATTAACCAATACGGCACAGCGGCACAGGTGGCAAAATGCGGGTCATATTCGGCGGTGCTTAACGATTTTTATGCCGAAAAAGAAGCATATGCCGCTCTGCGGGTGAAATATGCCGATTTAACCCGCTTGCTTGCAAACATAACCGACCGTTTGGCAAAAAAAATTAATATTCAAACCGCCGAGCAAATAAAAAGCCGAGACCGTGAGCATTTGCGACTGTGGGGCGACCTTTTGCAGGCAAATTTGTACCGTGTTAAAAAAGGCGATATGATTGTTGAGTGCGAAAATTTTTACGACGAAAATAAGCCCATAAAAATAAACCTAAACCCAACGCTAAGCCCGGCACAAAATTGCCAGAAGTTTTATAAAGATTATAAAAAAGCAAAGGTTGCCGAAACCGAGCTTGCAAAGCAGCTTGAAAAAGCAAAAACCGAGCTTTTGTATATAGAGTCGGTTAAGGCAAGCTTAGAGCAAGCCGAAAGCGTTGCCGAGGTTGCACAAATACGCAGCGAGCTGACACAAGAGGGTTACCTTAAAGCCCCAACGGGCAAGCAAAAAAAAGAAAAGGAGCTGCCTCCCCGTCAGTTTAAAACATCGGGCGGGTTTGTTGTGCGGGTTGGGCGTAACAACAGGCAAAACGACCTTTTAACCCTAAAGCTTGCCGAAAAGTCCGACATTTGGTTCCACACAAAAGCAATTCACGGCAGCCACACCATTTTAGCCACAAACGGCTTGCAGCCCACGCCCGAAGATATTGCCCAAGCCGCAAGTGCGGCGGCATATTACAGCAAAGGGCGGGGCGGCGACAATGTGGCGGTGGATTATACCGAAGTTCGTAACGTAAAAAAGCCCCGGGGCAGCAAACCGGGGATGGTTATTTATGATAATTATAAGACGGTTTATGTTGAACCGAAAATTGGTGGATTTGAGGAGTAGACAGTAAAGACCGCCCGCTTTAGCGGGCGGTCTTTACTTGCGAGGGAATAACCATTGTAACACTATATAATAATGCAAATTAAACCGTTGCAGCCGTCGTTGATGATTTTTTCGATGGTCTCTTTAACCTTGCCCCGTGCTTCTTGCGGCATACGGTACAATTTGTTGTGCAAGCCTTCGTTAACCAGCTCGTGTACCGATTTGCCGAAAATATTGCTCTCCCAAATTTTTTGCGGGTCTTCTTCAAACTCTTTAAGCAGATAGCTCACAAGCTCTTGACTTTGCTGCTCGGAGCCTACAATGGGAGTAACCTCGGTGGTTGTCATAATTTTCATCATATGAATTGAAGGAGCAGAGGCACGCAGGCGGATGCCGTATTTGCCGTTTTGCTTGATAATCTGCGGCTCTTCAAGGCTAAGCTCCTCCATAGTAGGCATTACAATGCCATAGTTAGAGTCAAGCACCTGCTCGTATGCCTGTGCGATTTTGTCGTATTCTTTTTGCATATCGCTGAGTTTGAATATAGATTCCAGCAGTGCAGATTCGTTAGAAATTTCTAAACCCGTTTTCTCCGACAGAACCTTATAAAACAAGTCAGGCTCGATTAAAACCGAGATTTCGGCTGTGCCTTTGCCTAAATCCATACTTGCAATTTGTGCAGCGGCAACATATTCGCTGCCGTTTATTGTGTCGGCAGTGTTTTGAACCTCTCGGATTTTTTGAATGCTGCCTGCCGAAAGCTGAATGCTGTTAAAAATGCTTTGTTTAAGCCAATGCTCTTTTTCAAGCGAAACTATCCAAGCCGGCATATTAACGCTAATCT
>JAISII010000144.1 GCA_031262125.1 Oscillospiraceae bacterium
ATCCCCTGTGCTTTTTGTTCTATGCTGTTCGGCACAATTTTCGGCAGCCTGTTCGGCTTTGAACACGCACTTGACCCAATGTTCCATGCACTTGGGTTTGCTGAAAAACCAATAAACATAGAACACAGCGATGTTAAAATACAAATTATTCTGCTTGCCGTGGTTGTGGGCGTTGGTTTGGTTATGGTGGCAATGCTGCTGGGCATTATAAACGGCATAAAACAACGCCGCATTGGAGAAATGATTTTTGGTGTTAACGGCATTTGCGGGTTTGTTTTTTACAGCTCACTGCTAATTGGCTTGGGCGGGCAGATTTTTATGGGGCTGCAAATTATGAACTGGGCATATATTACCTTTTTAATTGTACTGCCGCTTATTTTAATTTATTTGCGAGAGCCTTTGGGCAAGCTGGTAGAGGGCAAAAAAAATTGGCAGCCAAAAAGCTGGGGCGGATACCTTGCTGAGCAATTTTTCGAGCTGTTTGAAGCGTTGCTGAGCTATGTTACAAACACAATGAGCTTTATTAGGGTTGGTGCATTTGTGCTTGTGCATGCCGGTATGATGACTGTAGTGTTCTTGCTTGCAAAAATGGCGGGCGACGGCACAGCCGTTTATTTTATAGTAGTTGCCTTGGGCAATGTTTTCGTGCTGGTTTTAGAAGCCTTAATAGTAGGCATACAGGTGCTGCGTCTTGAGTTTTTTGAAATGTTCAGCCGCTTTTATAAAGGCGAAGGGCGACCCTTTAAGCCTGTTAAGGTTGGTGAACGCTTATGACAGACGGTTACTTTATTTTAGGCATAGTGGTTGGCAGTTTGGTTTTGCTGCTGGTGTTGTATGTAATTTTCAGCATAATCGCAGGGTTTTTAATGGCATCAAACAAAAAATACCACACGGGGCGGGCTTCTAAAAACCCGATAACCCAAATGGTTTTAAACCGCAAAAACCGTAAGCGTGGCAAAATTATAAACTACACATTAATCGAGCCGCCCGCAAAACAAAAAAAGCAAAAACAGCAAAAAAAATAGCTTTATGCTTTTATATAAATTTAAAAAAATATAAAAAATTTTTGGAGGTCTATTTCAATGTCAGTTACTTTTTTAATTAATGCTTTGGCACTCATCTTCCCCGTTGTTTTTTTAGTGCTTTCGGTACTAATAGCAATTAAAGCTTTTCAGAAGGGTGCAAGCCCTAAAAAAACAGTATATATGCAGCTTAGCAGCTTTGCGGCAGTTTTTGCTCTGTGCTTTATCTTTCCGTTTGTTGCAAACGCAGCGGGCGATGCAACCGCAGCAGCAGATGCTACGGCAAAGGGTTTGGGTTACATTGGTGCAGCAATTGCAACAGGTGCATCGTGCATTGGCGGCGGCATAGCCGTTGGCGGTGCTGCTCCGGCAGCTATCGGTGCAACTTCCGAGGACAGCAAAAACTTCGGTAAAGCTATCATCTTTGTTGCATTGGGCGAAGGCTGTGCTTTGTATGGCTTGCTTGTTTCTATTCTTATTATTGCAGGTTTGGGCTGATATTTTACAACGGCTAAAACATAGACTTAATAAGCTTTTAAAGTAAAGGGTACACAAAATGAAGTTTTTTTTAATATCCGACAACGTAGACACAATGGTTGGAATGCGGATGGCAGGGATTGAAGGCATTGTTATACACAACGACGATGAGGTAAAATCCGAGCTTTCAAAAGCAATCGAGCGGGAAGATGTGGCTGTTATATTAATAACAGAACACTTGGTTTCGCTTTGCCCCGATTTAGTTTACGACTTAAAGCTTAACCGCAAAAAGCCTTTGATAGTAGAAATCCCCGACCGCCATGGCAACGGGCGTACCGCCGACAGTATATCTAAATATGTTCAAGAAGCAATTGGAGTTAAACTTTGATTTCTTTTAGGGTGGTATCCCGTCTATTCCCGCCTGCGGTGGGAATAGACAAGAAAAAATTCTCTGCGAAGTATTATTTAAAGCAGGTGTAAAACCATATGGATAACGTAAAAAAGCAAAATAATTTCCTTAATGCTATTCAAAAATATGCATCAGAACAAAAAAAGCAAATGATAGCAGACGTTGAGAAGTTTAAGGCTATTGAAATGAAAAAAGCCGAAAACGAAGGTCTGCGAGATGCTCATTTGCTGATTCAAAAGGAAATTGAAATTAAACGCAACGAAATTACTGCACAAATAGCACGGCAAGAGCACGAAAGCCTTGTTGCGATTTACAAACGCCGGCAAGAAATCGTAGCCGAAGTGTTTGACGCAGCAAAAAACAAGCTTGTGCAATTTGTGCAAACACCCGATTATAAAACAGGGCTTTTAAGATCGGCAAAAGCAATTGCCGACACTTTTGGCAAAAACGATGCTGCGGTGTACCTTGCAAAGCAAGATATGCCATTGGCAGCAGAGCTAAAACCCCTTTTTGGCGGCAAAACCGAATTTTTTGAAGATGAACAAATAGAACTCGGCGGTGTTAAAGCCGTTTGCAAAGCTTTAAAAATAATTGCCGACGAAACGCTGGATTCTAAGCTTGCCCTGCAGGTTGAGTGGTTTACGCTTAACTCGGGGCTAAAGGTTATGTAATTTCTAAAAACGAAAGTATGATGGAAACTATGATGAATAAAAACGCTGTAATTTACGGAATAAACGGACCTGTTGTTACAATTAAAAACACCGACGCTTTTTCTATGATGGAAATGGTTTATGTCGGCGACGAGCGGCTTGTGGGCGAGATTATCGAAATCTCGGATACAGCCACGATTGTGCAGGTTTATGAGGAAACAACAGGCTTAAAGCCCGGCGACCCTATTGTCGGCACAGGCTCACCAATGAATGTTGTGCTTGGGCCCGGCATTATAAGCAATATTTTTGACGGTATAGAACGCCCGCTAAAAGCAATCGAAGCCGAAAACGGAGCTTTTATACACCGTGGCAGTGCGGCTTCGCCTCTGGACACTGAAAAGCTGTGGGATGTTAAAATTACCGTTGCTGTGGGCGACACACTTGCGGGAGGGCAAATTTATGCCACAACGCAAGAAACACCAATTATAGAGCACCGCTGCATTGTGCCCCCCGGCATTAGCGGCGAGGTTATTGAAGTTGCTCAAAACGGGCAGCATAAACTGTTTGACACTGTTGTAAAAATTAAAGACACCTCCGGCAAAATTGTTGCGCTTGCTTTGGCACAAAAATGGCCCATACGCAAACCACGCCCCGTTAAGCAGCGTGCCTCGGCTACCATACCGCTAATTACCGGGCAAAGGGTTATCGACACACTCTTCCCCATTGCCAAAGGCGGTGCGGCTGCAATACCCGGCGGTTTTGGCACGGGCAAAACAATGACCCAGCACCAGCTTGCAAAATGGTGCGATGCCGACATTATTGTATATATCGGCTGCGGCGAGCGTGGCAACGAAATGTGCCAGGTTTTAGAAGAGTTCGGCGAGCTTATTGACCCTAAATCTAACCGCCCGCTTACCGACAGAACGGTGCTTATTGCAAACACCTCAAATATGCCTGTTGCCGCACGAGAGGCTTCTATATACACCGGCATTACACTTGCCGAATATTACCGAGATATGGGTTACCATGTAGCAATTATGGCAGACTCAACCTCCCGCTGGGCAGAAGCACTGCGTGAAATCAGCGGACGTTTGGAAGAAATGCCCGCCGAAGAAGGTTTTCCGGCATACTTACCCTCAAGGCTTTCGGAATTTTACGAGCGTGCAGGGCGTGCAGAAGTTTTAAGCGGCGGCGAAGGCTCTGTTACTATAATCGGTGCTGTTTCGCCCCAGGGAGCAGATTTCTCTGAGCCTGTTACTCAAAACACAAAGCGGTTTATTCGCTGTTTTTGGGCATTGGATAAATCCTTGGCATATGCAAGGCACTACCCCGCAATAAACTGGATTGACAGTTATTCGGAATATTTTACCGACCTTGACCCTTGGTTTGAACAAAACCTTACCACCGATTTTATTAAATACCGCAACAACATAATAGCACTTTTGCACGAAGAAAGCCGCCTTATGGAAATTGTAAAGCTGATTGGTACAGATATTTTGCCCGACGACCAAAAGCTGGTTATAGAAACAGCAAAGCTGATTCGTGTAGGTTTCTTGCAGCAAAATGCTTTTCATCCCGATGACACATTTGTGCCGCTGCAAAAGCAATTTTTAATGATGAAAATTATTTTGCACCTTTACAACCAATGCAAAGCAATTATTGCGGCAAATATTCCAATTTCTAAAATAACCGAGCTTGGGCTGTTTGATAAGCTAATAAAAATTAAATACGATATTCCCAACAGCAATCCCGAAATGTTTGAGCAATATACCGCAGAGATTGACGAAAAATTGGCAAGCATTACAAAATAACCTTGCCGCTGCAGCTAACAAAAAATTCTTACGGCAGCAAAAAGACTAAAAGGAAATGAAGCTATGATTATAGATTATATCGGCGTAAAAGAAATTAACGGTTCTTTAATTGCCATAGACGGCGTTAAAGGTGTTTTTAACGAGGAGATTGTAGACATCCGCTTAG
>JAISII010000172.1 GCA_031262125.1 Oscillospiraceae bacterium
AAAGTGTTTGCACATTTTCTTCGCCTTGCTTTAAAGAAAAAACCACTACGGTTTCATAATTTTGCTTTACTGCCACGTTTGCACCTCCTTATGGACATATGTCTGACATTTTATTAAGCGATTTATAACTTAAATTTAACGCCTAAACGGCGAAAAAATCAAGCCGTCATCACCTAAAAGTCAGCAAGGAAAATTGGCCGAGAACCGACAAAGTCAGTCTTCAGCCTCTACATTATATCACAAAACCCGCCAATGTCAAGTTTTGGTGCGATTTTTGTACGTTTTTATGTTTTTATTTTTTAAAAAGCGGTTGCGACTTTTGAAAATTCAAAGTTAGGCTAAAATACACTTTAACACTATTGCTCTCGCTCAAACACAAGCGGCACATCTGCAAACTCAATTTTTACAATATTGCCCGACGAATTTGCAGTTAGGTTAAACCGCCCGCTGTCGCTGTTTTGCACAAAAACAAACTCATCCTCGCCGGCTTTTGTGTTTTCGGGCTGGGGGTTTTGCTTTAGGGCACCAAGGGCATTAAAAAGGCACTGGGCAACGGCTGTTTTGGGCAGCGTTGCAGACGGCATAATAACTTTTAATCCACGGTAAGTAGTCGAAATTTGCCCGTCGGCAAGGGTATAGGTAAGTCCGGCTATATCTTCGGGCTTGGTGTATGTCATTGTAATAATGCCCGAAGTTTGGTTGCTGATGCTGCATTTGAATTTTTCGCCGTTGTATTCAACCGAAAATTCGCCCGCAATTGCCGTGTTAATAACCGGCGGTGTCGGCACGGCCTTGCCCTGCATCACGCCCGAACAGCATACCAACGGGAAGCTTGCAAATATTACGGTTAAGCACAGCATAAGTGCGGCAAAGCCGTTGCGGTTTTTGGTTTTTTTAAACATATATTCACCTGTAAGAGTTTTTTATAATAAGAATTATGCGAATTAAGTTTTTTTAAGAACATCAAATTAACAGCATTTTACAAAAAAGCAAGAAACAGCCAAAAGAAGAAATTTTACGTAAAATGCAATTATTTCAAAAAATCACTTGATTTTTATGAGATTTTTGTGTAAAATGTACTTATTAATATTTTATTATTAAATTAAGTATTATGTTCGGAAGAAAATTAGTATAAAAACTTGAAAGTTAGAGGTGGGTAGTTTGTCCGACAAGCTTTACCAAGGGATAATTAATGAGTACAAGGAACTGATAGACCGTACAATAGGTGTTGTAGACGACACATCTGCAATTATTGCATGTTCCGAGTTGTCAAAAATCGGCGAGATTATTGATATTATCACGTTCGAAACACTGGCAAACACCTCGCCGTTTATTATAGACGGTTGTACATATTTGGCGTTTGGCAACGGCGTGCGTAACGAGGCTGCTGTTTTTGTGCAGGGCACAGATGAGTATGCACAGCGGCAGGTGCAAATGCTGGGGATTGCTTTTGGCAATGTTAAGCAATATTACGACGAAAAATACGACAAGGGCAACTTTATTAAAAATGTAGTTTTAGATAATATTCTGCCCGGTGATATTTACCTTAAAGCCCGAGAGCTGCGTCTTAACAGCGAGGTTACAAGGGTTTGTATGCTTATAAAGCTTACCTCTAAAACCGAGGTTTCGGTTTTAGACATTGTTCAAAACCTGTTCCCCGATAAATCCAAGGACTATGTTTTTAACGTAAACGAAACCGACATAGCTCTGGTTAAAGAAATAAGACCAAACACCGAAAGCAGCGATTTGGAAAAATTAGCAAGCTCGATAGCCGACACATTAAGCAGCGAGTTTTATACCCACTGTGTAATCGGTATCGGTTCGGCGGTTACGGGCATTAAAGATTTGGCACATTCGTTTAAAGAAGCTTTGGTAACCATAGAAGTAAGCAAGGTTTTTGATAACGAACATAATGTTGTAAGCTATGATAATTTGGGCATTGCCCGTTTAGTGTATCAGCTGCCCACGAATTTGTGCGAAATGTTCTTGCGGGAAGTTTTTAACCGAGGTTCTATAGAGAATTTGGACAGCGAAACATTGTTTACTATTCAAAAGTTTTTTGAAAATAACCTTAACGTGTCCGAAACCTCACGAAGGCTGTTTGTTCACCGCAACACACTTGTTTATCGTTTAGAAAAAATCAAAAAACTCACTGGGCTGGATTTGCGGGAGTTTGAAGACGCAATTGTATTTAAAGTGGCGTTAATGGTTAAAAAATATCTGACCGCACGCCCAACAAAATTTTAAGTAAACTGTTATTTATGGGTATTTCCCCTGCCAAAATCGGGGGAAATACCTAATATGCTTTTTAAAAGCAAAATTAATTTATGTTATTTTAAGGTAAAACTGTATGATTGAATTTTATAATGTTTCTAAAGTGTACCCGTCGGGTACCCATGCGTTAAACGGCATAAGCCTGTCTATAAAAACAGGCGAGTTTGTGTTTATTGTTGGGGCGTCGGGTGCGGGTAAAAGCACGTTTTTAAAGCTGATTATGCGTGAGGAAGAGCCCTCGGGCGGGAGGATTGTCATTAACGGCAAGAACCTAAGCCGTATAAAACGCCGAGAAATACCATATTTACGCCGAGAAATGGGCATTGTTTTTCAGGATTTTAGGCTTATTGACAAGATGAATGTTTATGACAATGTTGCCTTTGCAATGCGTGCCGTTGGGGCAACGGCGGATGCAATAAAAAAACGTGTGCCTTACATACTGGAGCTGGTTGGCTTGGCACACAAGGCAAAACGCCGCCCAAGCGAGTTAAGCGGCGGCGAGCAGCAAAGGGTCTCGCTTGCACGCGCGTTGGTTAACAACCCCTCTATGATAATTGCGGACGAGCCTACCGGGAACATCGACCCGAAAATGTCTTACGAAATTATGAAGCTGCTTAATGCAATTAACGAGCAGGGAACAACTGTAATTGTTGTAACCCACGAACACGAGCTTGTTAACAGCTTCCCCGGACGGGTTATAGAAATTAATCAAGGCAAAATTTTGAGGGATTCGTATTAAAATTTGAGGTATTTAACTTGTGAAAGGAAGCGGCTTTGCATTGGCATTGCAAAAAGCGGCAAAGCCGAAAGCTATATAATATGAGCGGACTGGGTTATTTAATTAAAGAAGGTTTCCATAGCATATGGAACAATAAAATAATGAGCATTGCATCTATTGGGGTGCTGTTTTCGTGCCTGATTTTGACAGGGGCTGCGGCTATGCTGTCGGTTAATGTTTCTCAGGCGGTTGAGAATGTAGGCGAGAGCAATGTTACTACGGTTTATTTAAAAAACGAGGTTTCTTCTTTGCAAGCAGTGTCGGTTATGAGGGATATTGAGAAAATCGACAATGTTGCGGGTTGCGAGTTCTATTCAAAAGAGGATGCTATTGCATCGTTTAAGGGCGAGCTGGATAGCGTTTATGAATATATGCAGGGCGATGCAAACCCATTGCCCAATGCTATTAAGGTAACAATGGCAGACCTTGCAAAATATGACGACACAATTAAAGAAATTATGAAAATTGAAGAAACTGACAGCTACAGCAACGCCGGCGAGGTTGCAAAAACGCTTACCAGAATAAGCTCGCTTATTGGGAACATGAGCTTTTGGATTATTTTGGTTTTAAGCATAATTTCGCTGTTTATAATTTCTAACACAATTCGTGCCACTATGTATTCCCGCCGGTACGAAATCAGCATTATGAAGTCGGTTGGTGCAACCAACACCTTTGTGCGGATTCCGTTTATTGTAGAGGGTATGTTCATCGGGCTTGTGTCGGCTGTGCTTTCTATCTTGGGGCTTATGCTGCTCTATAACATTTTAATGGACCTTGTGCAAAGCACAATACCGTTCGATGCAATTCCCTTTGGTTCGGTTGCGGGCGTGATTTCGCTTTGTTTTATAGTCGCCGGTGTTGGCATAGGCACCTTGGGTGCGTTGTTCTCGATAGGGCGTTACCTTAAAAAAGAGGGTAATGAGATTTTGGGTTGGTAAAATATTATTATTATTTCAAATTTAGGAGTTGAAAAAATGAGGAAGACAAAAAGAGCCTTAAAAGCCTTGTGTGCATTTGCACTTGCGGCAAGCATTGTGGTTTTTGCAAGCACAAGCTTTTACGGCACAGATATTGACGAATTGGAACAGCAGCAGCAAGAGTTGCAAGAACAAAGCGAGGAATATAAGAGAATTTTAGAAGAAACACAAGACGATATTTCTCAAAAAGAAGAGTATTTGAGTGCTTTGCAAAGCGAGCTTGAAAACTTAAACGAGCAAATTGAAATAAGCCGCAGCAAAATTGATGAGCTGGACGACCAAATTGTGCAGGCAAAAATTGAAATTAAAGAAGCAAACTACGGCATACAGGGCGGCATTAACACCCTACGCAGCCGTATTAGGGCAATTTATATGTCGGGCGATACCTCTACGTTGGAGATTATTTTAGGTGCAAAAGATTTCGGCGATTTTTTAGACAAGGTGCAGCTGGTTAAAACAATTTCTCAGCACGACAGCGAAATTATCAGCGACCTGCAAGAAAAATTGGTTGACATTAATGCAAAAAAAGCCGACCTTGATGCCAAAAAAGCAGAGCTTGACAAAGAGCAGGAAACTTTAGACACCAAACAGGTCGAATATGAAGGTCTGGTAAGCAAAAACCAAGCACTGCTTTCAGATTTGTACGAGCAAAGCGAACATGCATCTCACATTATTAACAGCAATTCGTCAGAGATTGACGATATTGAAGACGAGATTAACGCTTATTATGAGGAGCAGGAACGCTTAAAAAAAGAACAAGAGCAAGCAAATAATAACGGAGGCAATTACCCCGAATTTTACCCCTCAAACAACGGCGGCTACACATGGCCTTGCCCGGGGTTTTACTACCTTTCTTCTCAGTGGAACGAGAACCGAGGTTCTTATAACCACGGAGCGATTGATATTGCCGGCAGCGGAATTATGTGGTCCCCTGTGGTTGCGGCAAGCAGCGGCACGGTAGAGCTTACAAGCAATTATTGCTCGCATAACTACGGCAAAAGCTGGAGCTGCGGCTGCGGCGGCGGTTACGGCAATTACATAATTATTAACCATGGCGGCGGCTATACCACACTTTATGCACATTTGTCCGACCTTAATGTTTCGGTTGGGCAAAGCGTGCAGGCAGGGCAGGTTATCGGTTATGTCGGCTCTACAGGCGAGTCCAGCGGAGCACATTTGCATTTTGAATGCCGTTATTATGGTTCTAAATATAACCCGATGTCGGAATATTAGAGGCAAGAGGCAAGAGACAAGAGGCAAGAGGAAAGAGTAACAAAAAATATGGATGTTTTTATTGAGCAACTGGTTAAAAAAAAGCAAACAGCGGCAGATTTTGCTAAAAAAGCAGCAATAGTTTTGGGCTGCATAGCTTTGCCGATAGCTGTAATGGCGTGCGTGTATATTAACTTCTATTTGTTTTATATAGGGTTGTTTTTAATACCGTTTTCGGCGTATTTTGGCTGGTACATGTTCGGCTTTGTTAATTTGGAGTTTGAATATATTGTTACTAACAGCACCCTAACAATCGATAAAATTTTGGGGCAACGCAGACGCAAACGCCTTATTAAAATTGATATTCACGATATTAAAGCTTTAGAGCTTAACGCAAATGACGGCAAGTTAGAAAACGAACGCTATGCCAAAGTTGTAGAAGCGGCAAAAACCCAAAAAGGCACCGACCGTTGTGCCGCCGCTGTTTTTAACAACACTTTTGGCAACACACTAATTGTTTTCTCGCCCGACGAACGCACACTGGAGGCAATGAAGCCTTTTTTAAGCCCGACCGTAAGACGGGGCTTATAGTCAAAACGCACAAAAACTAAAACAAATTTTGTGCAGATTGCCCATAAAAAAAGAAAAAATCGTCATATTGCACAAATTAGCCCTTCACTTTTTGGTGAATGGGCTATATTTTTTTATTTTACAAATTTCGTATTGTATCTTTTTACCAAATATGTTATAATATTTGCTGTAACTTTTATTTAAATAACCAAAGTAAGTGTAAGCAAATATTATAAATTTTATGTGCCGCCTGTTTTTGCTTTTGGCAAAAGGCGATGCACTAATTATAACAAAACGCTTTGCGTTTATGTTATAATAATTAGTAACTAATTGTGCAAATTCCTGTGCATTATGCCTAATTAAGTTAAACTTCTTCATTTTAGGCAAAAATGCCGTAAAAATTTATTGATAAAATTTATAAAATTCGCATAAACAAAAAT
>JAISII010000003.1 GCA_031262125.1 Oscillospiraceae bacterium
AAACGAGGCAAAAAGCCGGTCTTTTTTATTGTTGCGGCATTAATCCTTGTGTTTTCGTACCTTGCCATTTTTGGCGTAAGCTACTACACAGGCGATATTAGGCACACAGTAATTAAAGGTATGGCAGCCGACACACGCTGGGGCATAGACATTAGGGGCGGTGTAGAGGCAACATTTAAACCGGCGGAGGATAAAGACGCCACCGAACAAGAAATGGATGCCGCAAAAGCGATTATCGAAACACGTTTGATAAGCGACGGCATTACCGACTATGAACTTTATGTAGATTACGGTACCGACAGAATTATTATGCGGTTCCCGTGGAAGTCGGACGAAACCGTGTATGACCCGCTGGAGGCCATTAAGGAAATTTCGGCAACCGCAAAGCTTACTTTTTGCGGAGGAACCGATAGCACCAATGTTTTGATGGAAGGCAAAGACGTTGACGACGCCTATATGAATATGGCGTACGATGCAAACGGCAATGTAACATCAAACTATGCGGTATATCTAAACCTTACAGCCGAGGGTGCAGCAACCTTTGCCGACATAACATCGCAATACCAAGGGCAAACGGTTTCTATCTGGATGGATGATGAAATGCTTTCGGCACCTACCGTTAACGATGTAATTTCTGACGGCAAGGCGACAATTTCGGGCGACTTTACCGCCGAGGAAGCAACCACCCTTGCAAACCAAATTAAATCGGGTGCATTGCCCTTTACTCTCGAAACCGAAACAAACGGTACAATCAGCCCAACACTGGGTGCAAACTCGCTTAATGCAATGGCAATTGCAGGTATAATTGCTTTTGTGCTGGTTGCATTGTTTATGATATTCGCATTCCGCTTCAGCGGCGTTATTGCAGTTATCGGTCTGCTGGGGCAGGTAGGGTTCTCGTTTGCGGTTATTACAATGTTCTTCCCCGTGTTCAACTCGTTCACGATGACACTCCCCGGTATTGCGGGTATTATACTTTCAATCGGTATGGGTGTGGATGCCAACATCATCACCGCAGGGCGTATTGAGGAAGAGCTTAAAGCAGGGCGTTCGCTCGACGCCGCAATTGATCGAGGCACGCAAAACTCGCTGTCGGCAATTGTTGACGGTAACGTAACGGTTATTATTGTAGCATTAATTTTGCTTTTGGTTTTCGGTCCGGCAAACATTCTTTCGGGCATCTTCGGTCAGTCAACCACCGGCACGATTTACTCGTTCGGTTATACGCTGCTTATGGGCGTTGTTGCAAACTTTATAATGGGTATTGCCGCAACCCGCTTGATGCTCAAGAGTATTATTCGCTTTAAGCCAATGCGTAAAAAATGGTTCTTTGGAGGTGCTAAAGGTGAATAAAACTATAGAAACAGTAAAAACCGAAGGCAAAATTATCGATTTTCTTAAATTTAAAAAGATTTTCTTCGGCATTTCAATCAGCATCTTTGTAATAGGCATTATCTTTAACATTATTTTCGGCACAACGCTCGATATCGGGTTTGCCGGCGGTACAATGTTAAAATACAGCTATGTAGGCGAAATTAACCTTGACGAGCTGGAAGCAACGATTACAGACGAGCTTCAAAACGACAATTTGAGTTTTGCAAACACAGAGGACACGCTTAACAGCACGGCAGACAAAAAAGCATATACTATTACCGTGCAGTTTGGCGGCACCGAAGATGTTACCCTGCAAGACCAGCTTACCAAAAAGCTGCAAGAAAAATACGCCGACAACAACTTCAGCGTTGCCGAGTCTATGTCGGTTGAAGGCATTATGGGCTTGCGATTCTTGCTAAAATGTTTGGCAGCCGTTGGCATAGCCGGTGCGTTAATGGTGCTTTATGTTGCATTCCGCTTCAGAAGAATCGGCGGTATCTCAGCCGGTGTAACTGCACTTATTGCTCTGGTGCACGACGTTGGGTTTATTTATGTGGTGTATGTAGTGCTGCAAATGCCCATCGACGACAACTTTATTGCGGTTGTTTTAACAATCATCGGTTACTCGCTTAACGATACTATAATTATTTATGACCGTGTGCGTGAGGAACGTAAGGCGTTCGGCCCGAAAGCCGATATTAAAGATGTGTTCAACTACAGCTGCACAAAGGTTATCAAACGTACGGTGTTCACCTCGGTTGCAACGCTGCTTGCCATAGGCACGGTTTATGTGGTATCTTTAATTTATCATTTAGATTCTGTAACCGCATTTGCCTTCCCGATGATGCTCGGTATTATTTGCGGCTGCTATTCTACAATCTTTATTGCAGGTCCTGTTTGGGTTTTGTGGAAGAAGCATACCGAAAAATCCGGCAAAAACAAGGGCAAAAAGTCAAAGATAAAATCAAAAGTAAAAGTGCGTGTTTAAATTTTAAAACTTTTACGGTTTAAAACAATTATCAGTTTTTAAAAACTTTCTTTAAAAAAACCTAACGGCGTTGCTTTTTTGGCGACGTCGTTAGGCTTTTTATTTGACTTAAATTTGATGTAATTGCCCTTTATAATGCAATTTTTTGCAAAAAATGCCGCTCTTATAAAACAGCTTATTTTTTTTGAGCGTTTTTCAAAACCAAAAAGAAAGAGTGAACATAAATGAAAATTGTAAAAAAGCACTTAACAAACCACAGCCCGCAAAAAGCCGAGAATTATTTGAGCAAACCCGTTGACGAAAGTCAACTTGTGTGCTATCCTCTAAACAGCAGGCAAACCGAGATTGCAAGGATAATCGAGCAAAGCAACGATAAGGTCCGAGCGTTGATAAACGACAAGGTCTGGACAGCCGACACAGAATCGTTTTTGTTTAAGGTTAACCTGTTAGCTGACGAAATGTTTTACCATCTGGAAGAATGTGTAAATCGCTTTGTTGCGGAACAATATGCTGTTGCATATCAAGCTGCACTTGAAAATTCGGGTAAGCAAAATGCAATTTTGCCTGTTGATGTTGCAAGTACAGACGGCGGAGCAACCTCGGCTTGCAGATGGCTTAAACCGTGGTTTGCAAAAGAAAACCGGCGTGTAAAAGAGGAAATTAAACAGCAAGTTGCAGAACTTCAAAATACCGACAAAACCGAAAAGCTATTTACCGAAATTTTATTAGGCGTATTAATAGCCGCAGTTTGCCTTGCGTTTTTCGGTTGTTCGCAACCAACCGAAAATGCCGCCGAAGATGCCGCCTATGAAGCCAAAATCGAAGCTGAAAAAGATGCTGCCGTTAAAGACGGTGCAAAATACTACAAAGTTGTTGCCAACAGCGACGAAACCACCTGCGAAACCTGTGCCGCAGCCAACGGCAAGGTTTTTGACATTGCCGATTTCGAAATCGGCGACACCGCCCCGCCGTTCCACCCCAATTGCAAGTGCACTATTGAGTTTTATGCAGCGGCAGAGGAGACGACGGTGGGGGAGGACATAGCAAATACTGTCGATGATAGAGGATTAAATTATATTGCGAATTTGGAAAGAAATCCGAGTTTGATAAATTCCGTTAATGGTGAAATTATTGATATACCAACAACGGATACAGATTTGGGTTATGGACATGATTACATAAAAAATCCAATCGAAGGTGTCGTTCCTGATAGCTTGAATGCATCCGAAGCATTAGAGTTACTAAAAAAAGACTTAGAAAAAATCATAGAGGCAATTGAAAAAGACCTTTCTGTGAAATTTACTCAGAACCAGTTTAATGCAATCGTTGCGATGCGATACAATTTTGGGAGACTTGGTTATGTAGATGGTTTGATGGAATTTTTAGAAGCGGGAAGTTATAAAAAAGAGAATTTAAAAAATATTCTATATGATTTTTATAACTCTATCGTTGAATACGATTCTTCTCAAGATATATATCTTTCAGGATGGCTCAACAGAGTTGACAGTATGGTAGATGTATTTTTTGATGGAGATTATGGCTATATGCCAATTGATGCTGTTAACGGAAAGGTGAACGAATGAGTAACAGGAAAACAAAGATTTCGATTTTATTTATTGTTTTAATTTTTGCCTTTTTAAGTATTTTATTAGTTAAAGATACTTTTTTTTGTGTTGACAAAAAGATGGAAATTTCTTATTACGACTTCACTGTTGATTTTACAACAACTACACTAAAAGTCGGCATGGCGTTCAACCTCGAAGAAATTAACGAAACCCTAAAAAACCACAGCCCTGCTAACGAAAAAAGAGCATATGAGATTTACAGTTACGAAGATTTTATAGTGGAAGCGGTTTTCAGTAATAAAACGGGCGAGTACATTATCGGCAGTTTAACACTAATCTCTCCGAAATATACTACTCATCGTGGCATAAAAATCGGCGACACAGTTGCAGATGTTTTTGAAAAATACGGCGAAAAAGAGCAGGACGAGGACGGAACAATTTCTTATTTGTACGACCGCAAGCATATTTATTTTAGAATTGACAATAACGGAATTGTTACGGGGATAAGTTTAGATATGTTATAAGAAAAACATTTGATTATTTAAACGATTTGGAGCTATACAGAAGAAGAATGGACGAACTTGACATATTTTTTTACGGAGATTATACTCGTCAATACCGTGAATGGCCGGAAGGAGCTGGATATAATGAGAGTTAATAAAACAATAAAAAATTCAATTGTAATAGTAATAGCTTTTTGTATTTTAACTATTGGGTTAAGTATCTGCAAATGTATATTTCTTAATACGTGCGAAAACGGAAAAAATCATAAAGTAACATATTTTATGTCTGCAATTGAGTTTTATTATGGTGAATGGGAAATTACAGAGGATTTTGGGTACAATGGAATACACAGAACAATTGAAAAAGATATTTACAAAGTGGGAGAAACTGTTCTTTTTTCACGGGAATGCTTTAAAAACGAAAGTTCGATAAAAATAACATATCCTCGCATTACTTTTGAACCTATAACCCCAGCTTCGATGGTTGGAGTTTACAAGATGACAAACCCCGAAAAAATGGGCTTTATTTGGGACGAACAGTACATAAGAGCGATGGTTTGGGACGATAACAATGGTACTCCTATTGCCCACACATTCTATATTTTAAATGATGATGTAATCATTTTTGAGGGAGATATACACCGTTATTATAAAGCAATCAGAAAGTAAGTGAAATTTTGAAAAAAACAATTACAGCTATGTTTTCAACAGCAGTGATAACAGTATTAATTTTTTGTGTAACAGCCTGCAAAACCACAGTTGATGAAAAGTGGGTTGACGACTATTGCATTTATATTTATAAAAACGCCCAAGCATTCTCGCAAGAAATTTTACTTGTAGATTTAAACTTTGACGGCGTACCCGAAATCTTCAATCACGGCAGTTCGGATGGCAGCAATGGTTATTATGATGGTGTAACTTATACAAATGGTTTGGTTGTCAAATTGCCGGAGGAAGTTAAAGGAATTTCAAATTTTATCGGAACAATTGGTAATGTTGAAAACAGCAAAATTTGGTTTATAAGTTATTACCCGACTTCACCCCATCGTTGGAAAACTGCAAAGCAATTTTATTACAAAATTGATTTTTCAAATCTTGACCACATAGAAAAGAACTTGCTGTTAGAAATACAGTTTTATGATGACAATGCTTATCAAAATGATATTTCCACAATACGAACGGATGTTTTTGTTAATTCAAAAAAAATCGAATTAACAACAGATGAAGAGAGCTTATACAAACAGTGGTATAACGGCAATTACCCGGGTTGGTATTATGGGAAAACGGCAAATGATATAGGGATTGATAAATTGCCGCAGCTTGAACAGTTGGTAGATAGCTTGAAAATTACACCTCAAAAAACATTAAAAATCAGTTTAGGGTCTTTAAGAGAAAATGCAACATCAGATTCGTTAGTAATTAGTTATGATAAACTAAAAATCGAGTTATTAAAGTGGGTTAGAAAGTAAGTGAAATTTTGAAAGAGAAAAGTTTGCTTTTGGACGGACAGGGGAGAGTGCGAAAGACAAAGTCTCGGCGGTGCGGAAATATTCCCCTCCGGGGAGGGGCGGCTGCTCCCTCAGTAAAAAATAAAACTTATTTTTTAACAAAAATCTAAAAAAATAAAAATATTTTTAGATTGAGCAGAGCAGACGGGGTGGTTTGAGAAGAAATTTTTGTTTTTAATTAAATTTAAATAGAAAATTAAATTTTTTAGGTCAGGGTGGTTTCCCCAAAAATAATCCTTGCATTTTTGCAAGAAATTTGTTAAACTCTACATTGTGCGTTAAAATATATATATTATTAAAACGCATATATTTTAAAAAAGTAAAGGTGAGAGTTAGAATTATGAAAAAATTTGTTTGCTTATTAATGCTTGTTTGCGTTACGGCAACTGCACTGGTGTGTGCAGGCTGCGGCAATATGCCCGGCTCGGCTGCAAACAACGCCAGCGGCGATGAGGCAACAGGCGGCGAAATTAATGTTTATAACTGGGGCGAGTATATTTCGGTTGGTGAGGACGACACAATGGATGTTATTGCCGAGTTCGAGTCCCGCACAGGTATTAACGTAAATTACACAACCTACGACACTAACGAGCAGCTTTATAACCAGCTTGCAAACAGCAACTCCAGCTATGATGTTATTATTCCTTCGGATTATATGATTGCAAAGCTTATAGAAGAGGGCTATTTGGCAGAGCTGAATTTTGACAATATTCCAAACTATAAAAACATTATGGACGATTATAAAAATCTGAGCTTTGACCCGGATAATAAGTTTTCTGTGCCTTATTCTTGGGGAGTTACCGCACTGGTTTATAACAAAACCCTTTTTAACGGCGAGGTTAAAGGCTGGGATGCCCTTTGGAGCGAAGAAAACAGCGGCAATATTTTGATGTTTGACAACAGCCGTGATGCTATGGCTATTGCAATGCAACATGCAGGGCTGGATGTTAGCAATATGACGACCGAATCTATCGATGCAGCGGCTAAAGAGTTGAAGAACCAAAAACCTCTGCTTAAAGCCTATGTTATGGACAAGGTGTTTAACGAAATGGAAGGCGGTCAGGCGGCAATTGCCCCCTATTATGCCGGAGATATCGCCACTATGATGGACAATAACGAGGATTTGGACTATTGCCTTCCGCAAGAGGGCGGCAACCACTTTGTGGATTCTATGTGCATACCCAAAAACAGCAAAAACAAGGCGTTAGCTGAAAAGTTCATTAACTTTATGCTCGAGCCGGATGTTGCATTGGCAAATGTTGAGTACATTTGTTACGGCACACCCAACCAAGGTGCACTTGATTTGATGGACGACGAAATGAAAAATAACGAGCTTATTAACCCGCCTAAAGAATATCTCGACAAATGCTATTCGTTCGGCAATATTTCTCAAGATTTGTACCAATATCTTGAGGAGAAGTTTGTAAAAGCAAAGGTATAATTTTATTTAATGTTTTAAAATAATTTTTTAATTATAAAAAAAGACTTTAAAAACAAAAATTCCCAACTGTTAATAAATAAAAATTATTTATTAAATAAAGATAAAAAAACTAAAATCCCCCGCTGTTTTGCAACGGCGGGGGAGTGCGAATTTTAAGGAGTTTGCAATGACGCCACTTATAAAAGAATTGAAGCAAACGGGTAACCTGCCCGATTTGCAACTTAAGCAATTGCTGCAAACCGACGATTATAACGAGGAGCTTTTTGCGGCAGCCGACGAGGTACGGCGAGAAAATTACGGCACCGATGTTTATATTAGAGGGCTGATTGAATTCTCGAACTTTTGCACCAACAATTGCTACTATTGCGGTATCCGCAGCGGGAATACTTCGGCACAACGCTACAGGCTTACGATTGATGAAATTTTTGAGTGTGCACAAACGGGCTATGCTTTGGGGTTTAGAACTTTTGTGTTGCAAAGCGGCGAGGACGATTATTTTTCGGACGATATAATTTGTGAAATTGTTAGCGGTATAAAAAAACGGCACCCCGATTGTGCCGTTACGCTTTCGGTTGGAGAAAAGCCCTATGAGAGCTATTTGCGTTATTTTAACGCCGGAGCCGACAGGTACCTGCTGCGGCACGAAACAGCATCGCAAGAATTATACAGCAAGCTGCACCCCGGCGATATGAGCCTGACACGACGTTTGCAATGCTTGCACGACCTTAAAAAAATAGGCTACCAAACAGGCAGCGGGTTTATGGTTGGCGTGCCGTTCCAAACTGCCGAAAACCTAATTGAAGATTTGCGGTTTTTGCAAGAGTTGCAACCTCATATGATAGGCATTGGACCGTTTTTACGCCACGCCGAAACTCCGTTTAAAAATTATGAAAACGGCGGGTTTTTGCTGACACTAAAGCTAATTGCAATTTTGCGGCTAATGTTCCCGCGAGCGACAATTCCGGCAACAACGGCTTTGGGCACAGTTGCCAAAAACGGGCGAGAGCAAGGCTTAAAGTGCGGTGCAAACGTAGTTATGCCCAACCTGTCGCCGCTAAAATACCGCAAGCTCTACACGCTGTATGACGATAAAATTTGCACCGGTGAGGAAGCCGCCGAATGTGTGGGCTGCCTGCGTAGGCGTGTAGAAAGTGCGGGTTATAAAATCGTGGTAGACCGTGGGGATTCTAAGGTTTTTTAATTAACGCTAACCAAACATACACACGGCACATTTGTAGTTGCAAATTAAGGCAAACCGAATAAACAGTGCAGACCTCTTTACGGTGGCGAATTCTGCGGTTTATAATTGACAAATACTAACCCTGAATGCTCATTGTTGCTGCTGCGTTAAGCGACATATCGGCGGTGTTACCGCTTAAAAATTCATAGTACCCTTGGCAGCCGACCATTGCGGCGTTATCTCCGCACAAATTAAGCGGGGGTATGTGCAATTCACAGTCGTTTTCGGCTGCCAAGCGTTCAAGTTCTCTTCGCAAAAGCGAGTTTGCGGCAACGCCCCCTGCAACGGCAAGTGTTTTTACACCCAGAGCTTTGGCGGCTTTAAAAAAGTTAGTCGTCAAAATATCCACAACCGCAAACCTAAACGAGGCAGAAATATCAGCCACAGGCAACTTGTCAACCGAGTTGCCTTTTTGATTTTCGTTATGAATCAGGTTTATTACCGCAGTTTTAAGCCCCGAGAAGCTAAAGTCGTACTCCGACCCCGTAATTTTAGGGCGGGGCAGCTTAAAAGCAAGCGGGTCGCCGCCCTCGGCAATTTTATCAAGGTTAACCCCGCCGGGGTAGGGCATACCCATTGCGCGGGCTGCTTTGTCAAAGGCTTCGCCGGCGGCATCGTCCCGTGTTTTGCCTATTATTTGCATTTTTGTGTAATCCTCAACCATAACAATATGGCTGTGCCCGCCCGATACCACTAGGCACAAAAACGGCGGCTTTAGCGTGTTGTTAATATAGTTTGCCGCAATGTGCGACCGCAGATGATGCACTGGCACAAGCGGAATTTTAGAAGCAAGAGCCAACCCCTTTGCAAAGTTAACACCCACCAGCAAAGCCCCGATTAAGCCGGGTGCGTGCGTTACTGCAATGGCATCAATCTGATTTAGGCTTAGGTTTGCTTGCTGCAAAGCGTGTTCATACACACCGCAAATAGCCTCGCAGTGCATACGTGAGGCTATTTCCGGCACTACTCCGCCGTAGATTTTGTGTTGCTCCACTTGCGAGGCAATAACCGAGCTTAAAACTGTGCGACCGTCTTGCACAACGGCTGCTGCTGTTTCGTCGCAAGAGGATTCTATAGCTAAAATTTTCATAAGTTACCTTTTTGAATAGTTTTTTAACTATTCAATCCAAAAGTTTAAATATTTATTTACAAAAAAACCGTCATCAAAACCGCATCCTCTTGTGGGTTGCGGTAATAATTTTGCCGCAAGCCGACTTTTTTAAAACCAAACCCTTCATACAAACCAATTGCAGCTGAGTTTGAAACCCGCACCTCTAAAGTAACAGAAGCGGCATTTTTGCTTTTGGCAAAGTCAAAGGCGGTTTGCATCAGCTTGCGTGCAATGCCGCAGCGTCGCATTTGCGGCAAAACCGCAAGGTCTGCGATGGTAAATTCGTCCAATACCGCTGTAATGCAGATAAAACCCGCAATCTCGCCATGCGTATCAACTGCAATAAAAATTTCGGTATCAGGGTTATTAAATTCTATTTGAAAATTAACCGTCCACCAAGGGTTTGTAAAGCAGGCGGTTTCAATTCTCGCAATTGGCATTAAATCATCTATAGTTGCAGGTTTTATGTTAATTTCGTTTATCATAATATCATATTACCCAGTTTTATTTTTTTGTTTGCAAAAAATTCTTCTTTAATTGCACGCAAAATCTCGTTGCGGCACTGAATATATCTTTTTAAATCGCAACCGTACGGGTCCGATATTCCACCGGCGGACTCGTTTAAAACAACAATTTTGTCTTGTGCAATGCCCATATTAACAAGTGTGTTTTTGTGGTGCTGCTCCATAACGCAAATTTTAAAAAAGTCTTCAATATCGGTGTGGTAAATTGGCGTGGCATAATGCCCTGTAATATCAATGCCCCATTGCTCAAGGGCGGCTATGCTGTTTTGCGAGGCACGGCTGCCCAAGGGTACGCCTGTGCCTGCACTTTGCGATTGCATATTAAGCCCGTATTTTTTGCAAAGTGCATTAAACATACCCTCTGCCATTGGGCTGCGGCAAATGTTGCCCGTGCATACAAATAA
>JAISII010000174.1 GCA_031262125.1 Oscillospiraceae bacterium
TTAGAAAAATATTAAACCTGTTTTGTGCAAATTAAATAATAAAATATCAAAAATTTGTGCAAAATGGCAATTTTTAATTTTTATGTTTTACAAACAATAAAAAATATGGTAAAATAACAAGAAATTATGCACAAAATAGTATTTATATGATTGTAAAAGGCGGTGGTTAAAATTCTGCTTGCAATAGATGCAGGGAACACTAACATAAAGCTTGGTCTTTTTGAGGGCGAAGAGTTAAAGTTCACTTTTAGGCTTGCCACTGTTCGCACCACCACCGACGACGAATATGTTCTGGAGTTTTTTGCCATTTTGGGTGCACACTCAATAAAAACAAGTGATATTACCGGCTGCATAATAAGCTCGGTTGTGCCCGAGGTTACCCAGCCGCTTAAAAGTGCGGTTAAAAAAATTCTGGGGCTTAACGCAATTGTGTTGGGTGCAGGCATAAAAACCGGCGTCAACATTAAAATTGACGATACTTCTACCATTGGAGCCGACTTTATTGCCCAATGTGCAGCCGCACAAGAATACTCCGCCCCGTGCATTATAATAAGCCTTGGCACAGCCACAACAATGCTTGTGCTGGACGAAAACAAAACAATGATTGGCGGTGCAATTGCACCCGGAATTTCAATTTCGCTCAATGCTCTTACCAGCACTTCGGCTTTGCTGCCCTCGGTTGCTTTTGAGCTGCCTAAAAAAACCATAGGCACAAACACAGCCGATTGTCTGCGTTCCGGCGTTGTTTTGGGCAATGCCTGTATGCTCGACGGTATGATAGAGAAGTTCGAGTCTGCCTTAGGCAAGCGTTGCACACTTGTTGCAACAGGCGGTATGGCGTCAAGCATAATCGGCAACTGCAAGCGGGATATTATTTTGCGGGAAGATTTGGTTTTGGAAGGCTTACGCAAAATTTTTGCCAAAAACCAAAAATCTTCGTCTTAATAATTAAGTTAAAAACTTAATAAAAATAAAAAGCCTTGCATTACTTAATGTGTATTAACCGAATATTTTACATTTTCGGCTGATATAAATATTATGTGCTGGACATCTTATACTAACTATTAGTATTAATTTATGGATGCCGGTAACAGGAGGAATTTTAATGCAAACACAAAAAAACGCAAAACAAAAATTTGCAACACTCTTTTTAACGCAATTTGCCATTTTGGTGGCTATCGAGGCTATTTTTTGCTTCACACCACTTGGCTCCTTGCCTGCAATCGGTCCAATTGTGGCTACGCTTTCGGCAATACCTGTAATAATTACGGCGTTGCTGTTGGGCACAAAAGCAGGCACGGCAATGGGGGCATGCTTTGGGCTTTTCAGCTTTTTAGTGTGGACTTTTATGCCGCCCTCGCCGGTTATGGCGTTTATCTTCACCCCGTTTTATTCTGCGGGTGAACTTTCGGGCAACATAGGCAGTTTGTTAATTTGCTTTGTGCCGAGAATTTTAATAGGCACAGTCGCAGGGCTTTTGTATAACGGACTAAAAAAGGTAATTGCCAACAATTTAGTGCGGATGATAATAGCTTCGGCTGTGGGCTGCTTTACAAACACTATCGGTGTTATGCTTGGCATTTGGTTATTTTTCGGGCAGACCTATTCAACAATGCTGGGGCAAGGAATATTAGTAATCATAGGCACTACAATTTTAACCAGCGGCATACCCGAGGCTGTGGTAAGTGCAATTATTTGCCCGGCTGTTGCCCGACCGTTAGAAAAGGTTACAGCAAAGTTTAAAATAGCAAAAAACTAAAATTTATGCAAAATAACGGCAAAAATTAAAAAATACTTGTTATTTTTGCAAAAATATGTTATATTTAGTTAGATTATAAATATTCTATTTTTTTCTCCTTCCGTCAAGGCTACGCCTTGCCACCTCCCTCTAAGAGGGAGGCTTTGGGGTACATTCAAAAAAGAGAGCTGAAAAAAGTCCCCCTCCGGGAGGGGGAAAATCGGCGAAGCCGATAGGGGGAGAAAGCGAGCGGCAAAGCCGCTTCTTGCTTCTCAAAGATTATCAAATACTAAAAAAAGGGTAACAAAAATGGCTAAAGAAAAAATAGCAGTAATGACAAGCGGGGGAGATGCCCCGGGTATGAACGCCGCAATACGTTCGGTTGTGCGTTCGGCAATAAATATGGGGTTTGATGTGCTGGGCATAAAGCGTGGCTATAACGGGCTTTTAAATCGTGATGTTGTAGATATGAACCTACGCTCGGTTTCCGACATTATAACCCGTGGCGGCACGGTTATTTATACCGCCCGCAGCGAGGAATTTAAGCAGCTTGAATACCAAAAGCAAGCAGCCGACTATTGCCGAGAGCTTAATATTGTCGGTGTTGTTGTAATCGGCGGCGACGGCTCGTACCGTGGTGCCCGTGCTTTGTCTAACCAAGGCATAAACTGCATCGGCATCCCGGGAACTATCGACAACGATATCGCCTGCACCGACTATACCATAGGGTTCGACACTGCAATGAATACCGCACTCGAAATGGTCGATAAAATCCGAGACACCGCAGCATCGCACGACCGTTGCTCGGTTGTTGAGGTTATGGGTCGCAACTGCGGCGACATTGCACTGCAAACAGGCATTGCCTGCGGTGCAACAGCCATTTTAATACCCGAAGTTCCACACGACCTTGAAAAAGACGTTATAGCCAAAATCGAAGCCACACGTTCCACCGGCAAAAAGCACTTTATTGTTATTGTTGCCGAGGGTATTGGTGGTGTGGAAGATATGGCAAAATATATTCAAGTCCGCACAGGCATAGATTCTCGTGCAACAATTTTAGGGCACGTTCAGCGTGGCGGCTCGCCAACTTTGCGAGACCGTGTGGTAGCCAGCCAAATGGGGCATAAAGCGGTAGAACTGCTTTCGCAGGGGATAGGCAACAGGGTTATTTCTTTAAAAGACAACAAAATTGTCGACTATGATATTACCAAAGCCTTAGAAATGAAGCGTGAATTTGACATAGAGCTCTTTAACATAGCAATGGATATAAGCATTTAAAATTATTTTCAGCATTTAGATTATTCATGAAATTTTGGTGGATTTATGGCATACGCAGTTATCACAGACAATAAAATAAATTCAAACAAAAGCGGCTTCAGCACTGCATATGGTGCCGCTTTTTTAGAGTTTGACAATGCCGACAATGCTACCGACATATTTTCTCATATGCGTCAAGCGTTGATTAACGCAGGCACGCCGCAGGTTAACTCGTTTGCCCACAATTACGGCGGGCGAGAGTATATTTACACCTTTAACATTACGCCCGGCAAACCGATTTTTTGGGATGTTAAGCAAAACCGCCAAATTGTTCAGGATTCAAAAATTTTGGCAGATGGCACTTATGTTATTAATACATATTTTAAAGGTTTTGCTTATAAGCATGAGTATTTTAGCAGTGATAGCCTTTGGCTTAAAACCGTCTATATTTTGCAAAACGGTACGGCAAAGCCCGACCTGTGTGCTATTATGCCCTATGTTTTTGAGGGCGAGCCGGTTGTTCTGAAATATACAAACGCAAGCCCAAACCCAATAATTTTCAAAAAGTGCGACGAGCCGCAAAGCAATGAAGCAAGCGAGATTTTAAGCAAAAATTGCCCGCCTGTTAATGCAGTAGTTTTTACCGGCGACGGTTATTTGTATTTTGCCGATGAGCAAAAACGCAGTGTTTTTAACCAAGAACTCCGCAAAATAGAAGCCCAAACTGCACAAAATAAACCGCAGCAAGAAGAGCAACAACCAATTAACGACGGTTTTTCGCTGGAGTTTTCTGACTTTAACCCGCCGCAAGCTGCCGAGCAGGACTTTAACATTCAAAACGCCGATTATTTGCAGCCCGAGCCGCAAGTTACCCCTTTGGCAGAACCTCCCACACAAAATGCCGATAATACCCAAAGCCAAACATATAATTTTTATGAGGAAGAAAACCTCGACGTTCCCGCTCCGCCGCAAAAACCCGAATTTTCGGTTACAAAATTGCGTGCCGGTTTTGAGCGTACGCAAACGCCCGATATTATTGATTATTCGGATGATTTTGAAAAAAGCAAGCAAAAAAGGGCTGCCGAGCAAACAAAAGTGCAAACTCAGCAAAACAAGGCACCTGCAACAGCCGAAGATAACCCCAGCAGTTCGGATGATAACCCATTTACCGCCGCAAACTTGCTCTCGGCTTTGCCGCCCGATTCTGTAATTGCAAGCGGCAATCAAAAGTACTATTACTACGGGTCGCTTAACAACGCAAACCAACGCCACGGCTACGGCAAAACCCTTATGCAGGGCAGCAAAACCGCCTACGATGGCTCTTATAAAAACGATAAGCGAGATGGCTTTGGTGTTTTCTATTACAAAAACGGCGAATTCTGCTATGCAGGCGACTGGAAGCAAAACCAAAAAGACGGCGTAGGGCTCTGCCGACGGGACAGTAACGGCGATTTGCAGCTTGGCAAATGGCAGCAAGACAAACCCTTCGGCATTACAACACGTGTTAGCAAAGAGGGCGAGATTGTATACATAGGTCAGTACCAAGACGGCAAGCGGGACGGCGTTGGCATAACTTTCGACGAAAAAGGCAACCCAGTTGTTTCGGTTTGGAAGGATGACGACCAACAGCAGGTTCTCTACTCTATTTATTAATATTTAAAAAAATATAACAAACAACTTTACAAAAGGTTTGCAGCGGTGCAAGCCTTTTTTTGCTGCCTTTTTTAAGATAGTTTGTCCGTAAAAACTAAACCAAAAATTTTGCTGGCAGATTTTTTTTGACAAAAAAAGCAAAGCCCTTATGCAATAATTAATTGCAGAACGCAGGTGATTTTGTGCAGACAATTTATGTTGATGTTTTAATTTTTATTAATATGTTTATAGATTTTTTTCTGTTAATGTGTGTTAAAAAATTTCTAAACATTGCAGCACGCACACGCAGGGTTGTTCTGGGCAGCCTGTTGGGCGGTGTTTGCAGCCTTGTTGCAATAATCCCTCGGCTTAACCCGGTGGTTAATATTTTGCTGGCGGTTGCAACAGGTGCGTTGGTGGTGTTTGCAACCTTTGGCAGATGTGCAGCTAAAGCCTACATAAAACGTGCGGCGGCGTTTGTTTTTGCAAGCATTGGCTTTTGCGGCATTTCAATTTTGTTTTACAATTTGTTCAAGCCGTCAAAAATGGTAATAAGCAACGGCATTGTTTATTACGATGTTTCGCCCGTACTATTAATATTACTGACTGTAATATGTTATATTGTTATGCGTGCAATTCAAAAAATCACCGGCAGGCAAGACAGCAAAAACCAAATCGCAGAGGTCGAGGTTACAGAAAATGGAATAGTCTGCAGGTTCAAAAGCAAAATCGACACAGGCTGCAACCTAACCGAGCCGTTCTCCGGCTCGCCTGTTATAATTGCCGACAAAAGCTTGTTTGCAAACCGTATTCAAATACCGCAGCAAAAAAAGCGGGTGATTCCGTTTGGCAGCTTGGGCGGCAGCGGCTTGCTGGAGGGTTTTAAGCCCGACAAGGTTTGCATAAACAGCATAGCCGCAAAAGAAGAAATATACATAGCGTTATCGGATAATACCTTCACGGGCGAGGTGAAGTCGCTTATGAACGGCGATATTACGGTTTAATTTTAAGTAAAAATGTGGTGAGAAAATGAAATTGAAGTTTAAAAGAATTTGTTTTAAAATTGCAAGATATTTAAAAGTACGCTTAGGTTTTGAAGAAGACGTATTTTACATAAACGGCAGCGAAAATTTGCCCCCTCCGCTAAGTGCCAAGGCCGAAGCCGAGGTTATGGCACAAATAATGGCGGGCGACAACTCGGTGAGAGAAATTTTAATTGTGCGTAACTTGCGTCTTGTGGTCTATATTGCAAAAAAGTTCGAGTCCTCTCACAACAATTTGGAGGATTTGATTTCTATAGGAACAATCGGGCTTATTAAGGCTGTAAAAACCTTCTCGCCCGAGAGGAACATTAAGCTTGCTACCTATGCTTCTCGCTGTATAGAGAACGAGATTTTAATGTTCTTGCGTAAAACAACACCGCTAAAAAACGAGGTTTCTATAGAAGAACCGCTGAACACCGATTGGGACGGCAACGAGCTTCTGCTCTCCGACATTTTGGGCAGCGACAGCGATATTGTAAACCGCAATGTAGAGCAAGAAATGGAGTTTGCAACACTGCTGCAAGCCGTTGCACGGCTGGGCGAGAGAGAACGCACAATTATGGAACTACGTTTTGGGCTTAACGGCAAGCAAGAGCATACGCAAAAGCAGGTTGCCGATATGCTGGGTATTTCGCAATCTTACATTTCTCGTTTAGAAAAAAAGATTATTCGCTGTTTGCGTAAAGATTTGGCAAAGCTGGTGTAAGCAAAAACTTTAGTTTACAGCTTAAAGCTGTGTTAAAATAAAATAATGCACACAAAAAACAGCTGCCCCTTTGGTTAGTGTTAGAACCAAAGAGGCAGCTGCTTTAATTTATTTTTAGAGTTGGAAGTAATCTGATTAAAACTTTTTTATCGCTTACATTAAAGCAGTGCAATTATTTTAAATAAGTGCCTGTGTCGCCGATTTTGCCCGAAATGCCGCTGTAGCCGTTGCTGCTGAGTACGAACACACGCATATTGCCTTGCCCGGGTGAGGCTATTGAAAGCGAACCGCCGCTAACATTTTGGGATGCACCAGTTACTGCGTCAATATATGTGCCGTTCGGTATGCCGCTAAACGATGCACCGTCGCTTATTGCAACGCATACAAAGCTTTTTTTGCCTGTTTGCGGGTCGGTGTAGCCACGCTTAAATGCCATATTGCCGGTAACATTTTGTACGCTGTATTGCCCTTTTTGCAGAGCGGGGACAGCACGGCGAATTAGGTTTAGCTTTTGCAAATGCTTTGCAAGCGGGGCGTTAAGTGTGTTTGCAACAGTGCCCGAAGCCGTGTATTGTGCAAAATCGGTTGCAGTTACATTGCCTTCAAGATAATCGCCGAAATAGGCACGCCCGGTTTGCTCCAGCGGAGAGTTTGGACCAACGTCGATTGGAACATCTTTTTTAAATTCAACTTCGCTGCCGTAATAAATACAGGGGATTCCACGGAAAGTGAAAATTAAGTTCAGGTTCTCTGCCCAAGCTTGTGTGCCGCCCGCAAAGCGTGTTTTTTCCTGCCCGTCGGGGCCGTAATCGTGAGAATCAACATAAGTAACCAAATAGGTAGAATTGTTAAAATATCTATCCTCACTCAAACCTGAATGGAAAGCATCTGAAGCATTTCTAAAACTCCAGTGCATTAAAAAATCAATGGTAGAAGTACCGTTGCTTTGGCTGTGGTCGGGGGTATGGTACTCGTTACCGTTTAAAAAGGCGTTGTCGCTTGTTTTAGGCGAAGATGGTGAAGTGTACTGTGCAAAGTGTGAACTTGCGTTATCAAGGTTTGCCTGCCAATTTGTTTTGCTCCAGTTAGATGTCCAGTTGCCGCTTTCTTTCCAAGTATAGAACGGGCAAGAAATAGCTTGCACGCCTTCATTCCAAACGTCACGGTATCTTGCACACACCTCGCCGAAGAGGAAGAAGTTTTCAACCGCCGTATAAAGAGGGAAGTAAGCTGAGTTAAGTGTCCAGCGGCTAAGGTGCTTTGCAGTGTCCAACCTAAAGCCGTCAACACCCATATTAACATAGTTCATATAGCTGTCGTTAAGATAATCGGCAACAGCTTGGTTTTCGGTGTTAATATCAACGCAGTCGCCGTGTATTTGCCCTGTTTGAATATCGTAGCCTTGCCAACTCAGAGCACCTGTATGATGATAATAATTATTGGTGTCGTGGTTTTTGCCGTCGGTGTTTTTCATAATTGCAAGTCTTGCTCCATACTGCTGGTCATCATTCATAGAATCATAATTAGGGTATGCCGCTTTAAGTTTAGAATCGTCAGCATATTCCATACTGGTTATTGAACCAAGGTCTTCCACATTGTTATAAACTTTTTTGAACATAGGGGCTAAAAAGCTTTCGCCAAAATTGCCCGTATGGTTCCACACAACGTCTTGAACTATTTTCATACCCTTTTCGTGTACGGCGTCAATCAAGTCTTGGTACGTTGCACCGCTGCTTTCATATCGCACATCCACGGTCGAAAAATCCATCGCATGGTACCCATGGTAATCGTAACCCGAGGCATTGGTTACAACCGGGGTTACCCAAATAGCACTAAAGCCCAACGCCTTAATATAGTCCAGCTTGTCAATCAGCCCTTTAAAATCGCCACGCCAAGCGGGGTCGCTGTCGGGGTTGCCGGCCTTGCTGTCATCCCAGCAATGCACGTTGTTGCCTGTGTCGCCGTCATAAAAGCGGGTTGTCATAATAAAATAAATACTGTCTTCACGCATATCGGTGCGTTCAACTGCTGCAACCGTGCCGGGTTTTGCGGCTGTCCAGCGGTTGTTTTTGTACCACCATTCGCCCGTGTTGCGGGTAAGCTCGGCACTTTGCACACCGTTTTTAACAAACAGCATATTAATTTTGGTCGAGCTTGCAAACGTGTATTTGTACCAGTTTTCGCCCTCCGCTTGCATAGCTTTACCGGGATAGGCGGTCTCAAGGTTAGTGGGCAAAGCGTTCCAATAATAAATAGTCGGTGCACCGCCCTCGCAATAATAATGCACGGTTATGCCTGCCGCACCAATTGCTGATTCGTTTATGGTTGCCGCATTAAAGTTTGCAGCAAAGCCGCTTAACACAATCATCAGTACCAGCACAAAGGCAATACGCTTTTTGAATTTTTGCGTTTTCAAAATCATCTCTGCTATAACCTCCCGCTTAAACATATTTTACTACTACAAATTATAGATAATCACAAAACACTTATAATTACATTGTAGAATTATAACCTATCGGCAGTGCCAAAGTTTAGCCTCTGTTTTTGTTGCTTTTTCACAATTTTTTGCTATGTTTTAAAAAGTTATTGCGTTTTTTTGAACTCTCTGTGAACACTGCAGTTTTGCAAGTATTCTAAATTTGCAAACAATCTGCAAAAATAACCGCAAATTTGCGAAAATTCTTGCCATCTTTATTGTGTTGTGATATACTTATATTTATATAAAGCGGCGTAGCCGCAACTTGCAAAATGTTTCATTTTGCAAAGAGGAGCAACCAACCGTAAAGCGTAGCTTTTTGTGCTTGCACAAAAACAAGCTCAAAAGGGCGTGTTGCGACGAAAGTAGGAAATTATAATGAAAATCAAATTTTGGGTTTTGGTTGCAATAGTTGCCGCATTGGTGTCGGCAGACGTAATTTCCACATATATCAACACCCCCGACCTTGCACTGGAGGTTAACCCCTTGGTTGCAGAGCTTGGTTTGGGTTGGGTTGCCTTGCTTGTTGCCAATGCGATTTCTTTAGGGCTGCAAATTTGTTTGTTTTATTATGCTTGTGTTAAATATAAAACCCGCTTTTTTGATGTAAACACCGAGCGTGAATACGTTTCGCAGCTGCTTTATAACCGCCCCGATAAATTTAAATGGTGCTTTTATAAAACACCAAAAAACTGGCAGCCCATTTATGCAATGTTTGCTTACTGTTTGTCAGGTTCGCTTTTAGCTTCCCGGGCGTCGGTCGTATTGGGTTGGGTTGCGTATTCGCTCAATTTTCAAGGGTTTGAGGTTATTGCTCGGTTTATCCCGTTCGGCAGGTTAGATGTTATTGTTACTCTAATTACTTTTATAGTTTTAATTTTTGCGTGGTTTAAAAAAGAGTATAGGAAGTCGAACCACCCCAAAAACCAACAAAATTTTTAAAATAATGCCCAAAGCGAACAATACCGCTTGAAAAAATTAAATATATATGTTAAAATAAAGTCTCGTGTTGTCATGGGGCTTTATTTATTGTTTTTAATTAAAATTTTATATTATTTTTTACAGCGGAGGATTTTCAAAAATGGTGAACAAAACAGAATTGATGTACGAGGGCAAGGCAAAAAAAGTCTATGCGACCGATAATGCTGATTATTGCATAGTATCTTACAAAGACGATGCAACAGCCTTTAACGGCGAGAAAAAGGGCACAATTGTGGGCAAGGGCGTTGTTAACAACCGCATGAGCAACTTTATGTTTAAGCTGCTGGAGAGCAAAGGTATTAAAACCGACTTTGTAGAAGAGATTAATGAGCGTGAAACAGTGCTTAAAAAGGTAGAAATTGTTCCGCTGGAGGTAATTGTACGCAACAAAGCCGCAGGCAGCCTTGCAAAAAGGCTGGGGCTGGATGAGGGCGTGCCGATGAAAACCCCCGTGCTTGAGTTTTGCTATAAAAACGACGATTTGGGCGACCCGATGATTAACGATTACCATATTCTTGCAGTCGAGCTTGCCACAAAGGAAGAGATTGAAACAATCTCGGAAATGGCACTTAAAATAAACGAGCTTATGCTTGAGTTTTTTAAAACCCTTAACGTAGATTTGGTTGATTTTAAGATTGAGTTCGGTCGCTGCAAAGGCGAAATCTTGCTGGCGGATGAAATTTCGCCAGACACTTGCCGCTTTTGGGATGTTAACACAGGCGAAAAGCTGGACAAGGACCGTTTTAGAAGAGATATGGGCGGAGTTGAAGAAGCCTACGCCGAAATGATGAACAGGCTGGGGCTTTAAATTTTAAGTAAAATATTCAGCAGATATTTTATTAGATTTAAGAAATATTTTAAATAAAATGTTAAGTAATATTTTAAGAATAATTTTACTTAAACTATGCAGCAGCTTGGTAAATTAAAACTATAGGAAAATATATTAAAAAAAGCAAGCAAAGGGGTGCAATTTTTGTCTAACCGAAAAGAAGAATGCGGCGTTTTCGGCATATATTCAAATACTTCTTCCGACGCCCCAAGCGATGCAGCGTATGCCTGCTATAATGGGCTGCTTGCTTTGCAGCACCGAGGGCAGGAAAGCTGTGGAATTGCCGTCAGCGACAGCGGCGTTTTAGATTATTATAAAAATATGGGGCTTGTCAGCGAAGTTTTTAACAACAAGGTTTTAAACAAGCTTACAGGTCAAATGGCTATTTCTCATGTGCGGTATTCCACAGCCGGCAGCTCGGTGAGGGAAAATGCACAGCCGTTGTGCCTGCGTTATATTAAAGGCGTGTTCTCAATTGCTCATAACGGCAACCTTACCAACGCTTTTGAAATTAAACAAGAGCTTGAACGCCGTGGTGCTATCTTTCAAACAACAATCGACAGCGAGGTTATAGCTTACCTTATCGCCCGTGAGCGAATTAAAACACACTCGATAGAAGAAGCCGTAGAAAAAACTATGTTCAGCATAAAGGGTGCATATTCGCTGCTGGTTATGAGCCCGCGAAAAATTATTGCCGCCCGCGACCCTAACGGGTTTAGACCCCTTTGTATGGGCAAAATTGGCGATTCGGTGGTTTTTGCAAGCGAGTCGGCTGCGTTGGATGCCGTTGGTGCAGATTTTGTGCGAGATGTAGAGCCGGGCGAAATTGTAGTGGTTGACCATAACGGCATAAAAAGCATTAAAACCCATTGCGGGGGCAAACGGTCGGTTTGCGTTT
>JAISII010000018.1 GCA_031262125.1 Oscillospiraceae bacterium
AAGGAGTTTCGTCAGACCAATTACACTCTTATTATGGCTTAAACAACAAGCATGGATACATCGTTGTTTACTTCGATGTTTTCCATAAATTTATTGTAGCAAAGGAGTTGAAAAGCATCAATGCCATACGCAATATTGCGTTTTTCCAAAAAGAAAGCGGGCGGAGTCGGTTCCTGCTATGCCCACAACGAACGCAAAAAGGAACAATACGCCAGTAACCCCGATATTGATACCACACGCAAGCAGGACAATTATCATATTGTTTTGCCAAAGCAGACCTATCTAAGAGAAGCAAAGCGGCTGATAAAGGAAGCCGGCTGCCGTACCCGCAAGGATTCCACGGTGCTTGTGGAAACGCTGATTACCGCAAGCCCGGAGTTTATCCACTCGCTTCCGTCGCCCGAACAGCGGGAGTATTTTCAGCGGGCATTTGAATTTCTTGCAAGCAAGGTCGGAAAAGAAAATATAGTTGCCGCCACGGTGCATATGGACGAAACAACGCCCCATATGCATCTTGTTTTTTGCCCTATCACGGACGGTAAGAACGGAAAGTCGCTTTCTGCCAAAACAATCCTCGGTAACCGTGCGCAGCTTTCAAAATGGCAGACCGATTACCACGCCGCTATGTCGGCGCGGTGGCCGGAGCTGCAACGTGGGGTGTCCTCTCTCGAAACCAAACGTAAGCACATTCCTGTTTGGCTTTTTAAGCAAGCGGAGCGGCTCGATAAACAGTTTGCCGAGATTGCGGGAGTGTTAGAGGGTATCAATCTATTCAATGCACCAAAAAAGAAAGAGGCGGCACTTGCCGCATTTGAAAGGCTAATGCCCGAAGCGGCACGGTTTACCGTTTCCGTTAAGCAGTATGACGGCTATATCAAGGAGCTTGAGGCGGCAGAAAAGGCGACGCAGGAGCGAATTAAACAAGCTGAAAGCAAAGGCAATGAGCGCGTTCACAAGGTGGAAGCCACTATGCAAAAGGCGGTTGACGGCAAAGACCGTGAGCTTGCGGCGAAAGAACAGCAAATCCTTGAAGCACGGCGGGAAGCTTACGCCGCCGCTGACAAGCTACGCCGACAGGCATATCAGTTTGAGGGGTTTATCGGACGAATGCCCCTTGCTATGCGTGAAAAATTTTATGAGATTCAAAAACAGGCTGAAAACGCCAAATCACAAAAAGAAAGAAGGAATGAAAGATGAGCAATAAACCATATGCAACTGAATTACGGGCGGAAATTGACAAAACAATGGACTGGTTGTGCGAACTGCCGGATGATAAGATTCGCTGCTTATTTGGCAACAAACGGATTCCGCGCGGCATTGACTTTCGTCAAAAAGTCGGAGGTACACAATATATCGTTACCTCGCACTTTAACCAAACTGCAGAAGATGATATGATACACAAAATTAAGAGATTAATCGTATCCGACATTTCATATGAGGTATAAACATGAAAATTAACTTTAAAGCATTGAATGCAAAGCCGAAATATGATATACTGTGCTTGCTACAAAACCCGTGTTCCGGCTGCGGAAACGGAGGAAATTATGAGTATTAAGCAGCAGGAACCAATTACCGCCCTGTATTGCCGCCTCTCGCAAGAGGACGCAAGAGAGGGTGAATCAAATAGTATCGCAAACCAAAAGGCAATACTCGCAAAGTACGCAAAGGACAACGGATTTAAACACACACAATTTTTTGTGGACGATGGATTTTCCGGCGTGGTGTTTGACAGACCCGGCTTTTTAGCTATGATGGACGGTGTAAAAAGCGGCAGTATCAAGACCATTATCGTTAAAGACCATTCAAGGCTCGGACGCAACAGGCTCGTTATTGGTACTCTTTTGGAAGAGGATTTCGAGCGGTACGGAGTTAGGTATATCGCCATTATGGACAATATCGACAGCAAGCAAGGACTCAGTGATTTAATCCCGCTGCAAGATTTGTTTAACGAATGGCACAGCAAAACGACCAGTCAGAAAATCCGCGCAGTAATGCAAAGCAAGGGCAATTCGGGCATTCCGTTGACCCGCAATTTGCCGTTTGGATACAAAAAAGATCCGAACGACAAAAGTAAATGGCTTGTGGACGAATCCGCCGCCGAGATTGTGCGTAAAATTTACGCGTTATGTATGGACGGCAAAGGACCAACACAAATCGGAAAGATATTACAAGCTCAAGGCGTACCCACTATCGGCGAGTATTACCGTAGTATCGGCAGAAAGACAGGTGCACCACTGCCACAAAAACCTTGTCAGTGGTCGGAAGAATCAATCAACAAAATTCTTAGGCGTATGGAATATATCGGTCATACGGTAAACTTCAGAACACACGTTAAGTCGTTCAAGAATAAGAAATCGATTGAAAACGACCCATCCGAGTGGAAGATTTTCGAGAATCACCATCAGTCGATTGTGGACAAAGCCGTGTGGGAGCGTGTACAGGAAATCCGTAAAAACAAGCGAAGACTTACCAAGTACGGAAAGACCAGTATTTTTTCGGGTTTGCTTGTCTGCGCAGACTGTGGAAAAAATCTGAGATATTGTACAAGTCGAGTCCATACCTCAAGCCAAGAACACTTTGTTTGTGCAAACTACAAGAGCAACACGGGGTCGTGCAGTATCCACTTTATTCGTGAAGAAACGCTGTTGCATTTGGTATTGACCCATATTCAGAGGGTGCTGACATTTGTTTTGCAGTACGAACACATCTTTATTTCGGCGGTGAACAAAAAATCCACAGAGGAACAAACCAAGGCGATTGCGGCAAAGCGAAGGATGTTTGCACAACAACAAAAGCGGATTGCAGAACTCGATGTACTGTTCCAAAGGGTTTATGAAGATTCGATAGCGGGTCGCATTACGGAGGAACGATTTTTGAAAATGTCATCCTCTTACGAAAGCGAACAAGCCAAGTTAAAATCCGAATCCGAAAGGCTCGAAACCGAACTGAACGCAGAAAAGCAGTCGGCAAACAACACAGAACGTTTTTTGTCCATTGTTCGAAGGTACACAGAGATAACGGAACTGACCGCAACGATAGTGAACGATTTCATAGAGAAAATCGTTGTTCACGCACCCGACAAGTCAAGCGGACACCGCGTTCAAAAGGTAGAAATCTATTATAATGCTGTTGGTATTATTGATGTGCCGGACAGCGACGAAATGGTAGAATTGCTACACAAACGCAAACAGCGGCGTTTAGCCGCACAGAACTCGGACGGGTTAAAAGCTGTCATTTAGCGGCACAAAAGCCGCAAGGGCAAGGTCAAAGACCTTACCGCCTACATGCTTCCTTATACGTACCCGCCATTGTACAGGTGTGCTTTTTATTAAACTATAGCGGATTATGTATCATCCTCGGCAAGCAGAAGCTCTTGTTTAGCTTTATTGCCTGTTTTGGCATTTGCTTTGTTGCTTTTACGCATTTGTTTGTGTTCGGTAATTTTGCTTGGGTGCAAAATCTTATACGGCACAGCAACCTGCCCCGATGCACGCATATGTTTTTTGGAAGCATAGTGGCAAACGGTTTTAAGCACATTTGCACAATTAAACATAATGCCTTTTGCTGTTTTTTGCGACATATGCAAATGCAACACCCAATAATAAGTGTTGGCAAAATAAACATTAACAGCAAACCGTGCAATGCCGATTCTGTAGGGTATAATTGAGGGGGCATTATCGCTTAAAAAGCGTGTAACAATACCCATTGCAAGCATATAGTCGTTCATTTTGCCTTCATCAAAAGTTGTCATAACGCTGTTATCACGAACACGGTATGTATAAATCACCTTATCCGAAACGGCGACTTTATTTGCAAAATAGCACAACCGCACTGTTGTTGCCAAATCCTCCAAATACATATTGGGGTAGGTTATGTCATTGGCGGTAAATAAAGACTTGCGGTAGATTTTGCACCAAGGGTAGCTGCGTACAAAAAAGTCGTGCAGCAAAGCTTTGCAAGTTTTTTGGGAGCTGTAAACGCCGGCTTTGCGTTTGCGTGCCCAAACTTTAAGGTACTTGTCTTTCTCTTGCTTATAAATACGGTAATTTGCAATGGCAATGTCGGCTTGTGCAGATATTGCAGTGTTATAAAGCACCTCGATATAATCGGGTGCAAGCAAATCATCACTGTCGGCAAACACAATATATTCACCCGCAGCTTTTGTAATGCCAAAGTTACGTGCACCGGCAGGACCGCAATTACCTTCGGTTTTATAATATTCAAAATTGCTGTTGCGGTTAACAAAATCAAGGGCGATTGCCTCGCTGCTGTCGGTTGAGCAATCATTTATCAAAATAACCTGAGCGTTTTTAAAAGTTTGATTTTCTACGGTTTTTAAACACTCGTTAAGATATTTTTCTACATTATGAATCGGAAGTATGATGCTTACTTCGATTTTTTTATCTCCCATTAACTCACCCTTTCTATTAAAATATTCAGTCCATATGCTATTTTAACACATCTTTTAAAAAAACACAACAAAAAACGCACAAGTTTTTCTTGCACGCTTTTCGCTTTAATTATTCTTGCTTTAAAACTTCTTTTTTGCCTTTAAAAACTACGAATTTTCCTTTTGCTTTTTTATTCCGCAAAGTTTGCGAAGAAAAAAGGATATAAATTTGGGGCGTTCGATAAGTATAACTTTCATTAAATTTACCTCCTAAAATATGTTGCAGGCAATGTTACAATAACAACTGCAGCCACTATAAGCGAAACCTTATAGGGCAGCAAAGCCACAGTAAGCATACCTAACCCATATGCCATAACCGTTTTTATGGTATTGTTGTGATTTGTGCATTGTCGTTTCATAATCATCACCTATAAACATAATATTCTTCATAAAACTTTGTGTTACTTTTTTGTTTGTATTTGCCATCGCTTTGTGGTAAAATGGAGAACAGAAAGGCAAAGGTAATAAAAATGCGAAAAATTACGATTAACAAAAACGAATCGGGGCAAAAGCTGATTAAATTTTTGCAAAAACGGTTCCCGCAAATGACATCGTCGCTTATGCACAAATATTTGCGAACAAAATATATTAAGCTAAACGGCAAAAAAAGCGATGGCAGCGAGCTTCTGCACGAAAATGACGAGCTTACGCTGTATATTAAAGATGAATTTTTTGAAGCGGAAAAACCCTTTAAACACGAGTTTTTGCGTGCCCCGGCACAGCTTAACATTTGCTACGAGGACGAAAACATTCTGCTTGCCGACAAAGCACCCGGCGTAATTGTTCATCAAGACGACAGCTATAACCCCGATTGTTTGATTTTTCGGATTTTGCATTACTTGTATAACAAGGGCGAATATAACCCCGAGGATGCAAGCACATTTACCCCCGCTTTGTGCAACCGTATCGACCGCAACACGGGCGGTATTGTTATAGCGGCAAAAAACGCCGAGGCACTGCGGGTTTTGAACGAAAAAATTAAAAACCGAGAGCAACAAAATTTTTATCTTTGTGCGGTGTTCGGCAAGCTTGCAAAGCAGCAGGCTACCCTTACCCATCACCTTGAAAAAAACGAAGCACAAAACCGTGTGTATGTTAGCGACAAGCCAAACCAAAAAACAAAAACCATTGTAACAAAATACAAAGTTTTGGCACAGTATGCCGGGACCTCCCTGCTGGAGGTTGAACTGTTGACCGGGCGAACACACCAAATCAGGGCACACCTTGCTTATATTGGACACCCGCTGGTGGGCGACGGCAAATACGGCAAAAACGCACAAAACAAGCCCGCCGGTTTTACACGACAGGCTTTGTATTCGTACAAATTAAAATTTAATTTTACCACCGAATCCGGCTGTTTGAGTTACCTTAACGGCAAAGAGGTGGTTGTTAAAAACGTGTGGTTTGCAAATGAGGGTTTTGATGATTTTGCAGAGGAGTTTAAGGGGAGGTTCTTAAAAAGTTCAAAACCGCTTCCGGCGTAGCCTGCTCAAGCTCAAAAAAGCTCTCCGGCTCTCGCATTTTCTCCAGCGAATGTGCATCGCTGTTACTTAAAATAAACATATCGTTTAAGATGGGGTGCTTTTTTGAAAGCTCCCCTATTTTTGCGGTTTCATAAACCTCTGCCGCATTAAAGCCGCATTCGGGGGGAATATCGCCCAACGAAGAAAGCAGAGAATTACTCTTACGGTCGATATGTGCGGGAAAACAAACTCCATTGTATTGCTCCACCAGTTTTTTTACGTCAAAAACGCCTATGCCGGTTGCAATCCACAAAATGCCGTCAACCCGCCATGTTTGGATGTCATTTTCGTCCATTATAATTTGCTCGCCGTAAATATCCTCTTTGTTTGGTATTTGCATTTGGGTGGAACGCACGTATTCAAAAAACCTGTAAGCATCATCATAGCTTGCAAACAGGCACACCACGTGTATTTCCTCGGAAGTGCTTAGCTCCATACCCGGCAAAAAGCACAGCCCCGCCTGTGCCGCAAGCTTTGCAACCGCTGGGCAGTTTAGCACGGTGTTGTGGTCGGTTAGGGCTATTATATCAAAGCCCAGCAGCTTGCTCATATTTACAATATTGTTCGGCGTCATCTCGACTTCGCCGCACGGCGACAAACACGAGTGCATATGCAAATTGTAGTAAAATTTCTTTTTCATTTCAGAAACTCACTAATCTTCAGTGCAAGTTGGTAGCTGTTATCTTCGGTTTGAAAAATCAAGATTTCCTGCTGTTCGGCTTTTGCTCGAGCGGCTTCGTCCAAGGCTGCGTTTTCGGTAAGAATTATGCAGGCAACGTCCGCCAAAGCTGCCACTGCAATTGAATTAATGTTGCCCATTATGGTAAGCCAAGCATCGCCCGACTGTGCCCTGCCCATTACCCAGCTAAGCAAATCGCCAATGTAACAGCCTGTAACCTCACGTTCATTTTCGCCCGAAAATGTAAGCTGTTTTAAACCTAATTTTTCTTTAACCAAATTAACTGTCATCATTTGCACCTCTTTTTGGAAAGTTATTTTCACTATTTGTCATAAAGTCTTGACAAAATCAATAAAAATTAATATAATAAATTCGTAAGGGCAGACCGTTAAAAGCGGCTGACCGTTTTGTGATTTAAAATAACCACTTTCCGGTTCAGGGTTAAGTGGTTATTTTTTTATGTTCGTTATGACTTCTTTTAGCACTATTAACAAAATTATTAACAGAACAGTTTCAGTCATTACCCCACCCCCTTTACGATATTATCGTGCGGGAAATGGTCAACCACTTTATACCTCTGCCCCTACTTTTATATTAACGGGTAAACCGTTAATATCGGTAGAGAGATAATACTATTAAATTTTTTTTAAAAAAATTGCTTTTAAAATTCTCTTCTACTTTCCCTCGTTATTTATAAGCCGCCTTTTAAGACGGATGACGCAATCGCTCTCTTTTGCATTGCCCCGTACTATATCCTCTGCCAAGGCCGAGCAAGAAGGTGCACCGCAAGAGCCGCAGTCAAGCTGAGGCAAACGCCGCTTGATTTTTTCCATTTCGTCCATCATTTCCATAGCTCTGAAAAGGTCGGGGCTAAGACTCATAACCTGTGCCTCGCTTTGCAGAACATAGTTGCGTTTTACCTTTTCAAAATCGGTTTCTTTATTGTAACGATTTTGATAAATGGGAAGATATTTTCGCAAACGGTGGATTCGGGCTTGGGCAACGTATGGGTTTTCAACATTTAAAACGCCGCCCACACAGCCGCCGGAGCAGGCATTAAGCTCGATAAAATCCAAGTCCCGAATATGCTCATCCTCAAGCTCTTCTAAAACTTTTATTACGTTTTCGATTCCGTCTGCCGCAAGGTATTTATCAGACAGCAACGCAGAAGACTCTCCCCCGCTTACTGCCCAAGTTACGCCGACAATTCCGCTTTGAGCTATATCATCCAGCTCGGTTAGTTTATCCATCGCCGAAGCAAGTTTTGGGTAAACATAAGAAATCGGTATTGCACCGTCGCAGTTGGAAGTACCCTTCTCTATAGATGGGTTTTTTATGCAAGTTACCTTTGCCGGACAGGGAGTTATCAAAAACACGCCAATGTCGCTTTTGCTTAGCCCTGTTTTGCGGTGTGCTTCTTCTTTTGCTTCCAATGCGGCAACCTCAATCGGGGCTTTATAGGGCAGCACGTTCTCGCATAAATCGGGGAACCGCAGCTTTATAAGCCGCAGCACAGCCGGGCAAGAAGAGCTGATTAGCGGACGAACCACACCGTCTTGGTGCAGCAGCTCTCGTGTTGCTTGAGAAACAAGTTCTGCCCCACGGGAAGCCTCGAACACGCCGTCAAAGCCAAGTTGCAGCAAGCCGTTAAGCACAATGTCCAGCTCATCAAGGTTATTAAACTGCCCAAACAAAGCAGGGTCGGGCAATGCAATATTATATTTAAAATTGGCAAGCTCGGCAAAGCTGTCGGCGTTTGCCTTGTTTGCATGGTGCGGACAAACACGTATGCACTGCCCGCAATCTATGCAGCGTTCTTTCTGAATTACCGCTTTGCCGCCACGCACACGAATAGCCTCGGTGGGGCAGCGTTTTATACAGTTGGTGCACCCGCAGCACTTTTCGCTGTCAAGCACAACCGAATGAAAATTAATCATATGTATAACCATTAGCCTTTCGACTCATAAAATCTTTTAAAATTGCTTTAAAAATCAAAAAATTAAGTGTTTGCATTTACTGTTAGAAAAATGGTTGTTCCCTCGCCGATTTTTGTTTCTATCTTCATAGAATCGGTGTATTTTTTTATGTTGGGCAAGCCCATACCGGCACCAAAGCCCAAGTTACGCACACTGTCGGGTGCGGTAGAAAACCCTTCCTGCATTGCTTTTTCTACATCGGGGATTCCGGGACCACGGTCTGCCATTATTATGCTGATATGGTCGGGGAAAATTTCTACATCAATCTCGCCGCCGTTTGCATGGATAACCATATTAATTTCGGCTTCGTACATTGCAATTGCAACACGCCGCAAAGCCTCTTGGTTATAGCCCAAGGTTTTAAGCTTTTTTTTAACCGAAGCCGATGCCTCGCCTGCATAGGTAAA
>JAISII010000093.1 GCA_031262125.1 Oscillospiraceae bacterium
GCTATTGCGGTGTGCGACGGCATTGCCATGGGGCATACGGGGATGAAATACTCGCTTATTACACGTGAGCTTATTGCGGACTCGACCGAAGCTATGGCAATGGCACACGGGTTCGATGCCTTGGTTATGGTACCCAATTGCGACAAAAACGTACCCGGGCTGCTAATGGCGGCTGCACGGCTTAATTTGCCGACAGTTTTTGTCAGCGGCGGGCCAATGCTTGCCGGACATATGCACGGGCAAAAGGTCAGCTTTTCTTCAATTTCGGAAGCTGTAGGGCAGCTTAACGCAGGCAAAATTACGCAAGAGAAACTAACCGAATTTGAACACAAAACCTGCCCCACCTGCGGTTCTTGCTCGGGTATGTACACCGCAAACTCTATGAACTGCCTAACAGAAGCTTTGGGTATGGGTTTGCAGGGCAACGGCACAATTCCGGCGGTATATTCGGCAAGAATTGAGCTTGCAAAACACGCAGGTATGGCAGTTATGCAAATGCTGCAGCAAAACATTCGCCCCCGTGATATTATGACACCTGACGCCTTTAAAAACGCACTTACGGTAGATATGGCTTTGGGGTGCTCGACAAACAGTATGCTGCATTTGCCCGCAATTGCAAACGAATGCGGGATTAAAATTGATTTGAACACCGCCGACGAAATCGGCAAAACAACGCCAAACCTTTGCCACCTTGCCCCCGCCGGGCATACTTATATTGAAGAGCTTGACGAAGCGGGCGGCGTTTGTGCAGTTATGCACGAGCTTAGCAAAAACGGCTTGATTAACAAAAACTGCCTTACCGTAACAGGCAAAACGGTCGGCGAAAATATTCAGAATTGCGAAATTGCCGACTTTGAGGTAATTAGACCGATTGATAACCCATACAGCAAAACAGGCGGCATTGCAGTGCTAAAGGGCAACCTTGCACCGCAGGGCAGCGTTGTAAAAAGGTCTGCCGTGCTGCCCCAAATGCTTGTGCATGAGGGTCCTGCCAGAGTGTTCGACTGCGAAGAGGATGCACAGGCTGCTATAAACAGCGGCAAAATTTCGCCGGGCGACGTTGTGGTAATACGCTACGAAGGACCAAAGGGCGGACCGGGTATGCGAGAGATGCTTAACCCTACCTCGGCGATTATGGGTATGGGTTTGGGCGACAGCGTTGCACTTATTACCGACGGACGCTTTAGCGGTGCAACCCGTGGTGCATGTGTTGGGCATATTACGCCCGAAGCCGCCGCCGGAGGGGTTATAGGCATTGTAAAAGAAGGCGACATTATCAGCATAAACATCCCCGATAACAAAATCGAGCTTAAGCTTGCCGATGATGTTATTGCCGCACGTTTGCAAAACTTTAGCCCAAAACCCAAACAGCTGTCCGGCTGCCTAAAACGCTATGCGGCACTTGTAACAGGCGGAGCAGAAGGTGCAATATTGAAGTAATTTTAGTGTTTTGAATTTTTTTGTTGCAATAATCTTTATAATAATGTATAATAGTTTTATATGTGAAAAAGATTATAAACAAAAAGGAGCAATAAAAAATGTTTAACTACTTTAACCCCATTGCATTAGCTGATGAAGTGCAGCAAGACGCCGGTTTGTTCGGCAACCCCATGACGATGATTTTGATTTACGGTGTGATAATTGTAGGGCTGTATTTTATTCTGATTCGCCCCAGCAGCAAAAAGAAAAAGGCCGAGCAGGAGATGAAAAGCAGCATCGTTATTGGCGATGATATTACAACTATCGGCGGGATTGTAGGCAGAGTTGTTGCAATTAAAGAAGAAACCGACGAGTTTGTGATTGAAACAGGAGCGGACAAAACAAAAATGAAGTTAAAGCGTTGGGCAATCTCGACTATCGATACCGAAAAGCCCGCTGCCGAAAAAGCCGCAAACGAGAAAAAAGGCTTTTTTGCCCGGTTTGCTAAAAAAGACGCCCCTGCCGACGACAAAAAGGCAGAATAACTCAAAACAAATTTTGCAAAGCTAAAATAGTATAAATTTAACCCCCTGTGAATATATCTTAATTATAACTTTAAGATAGCTACAGGGGGTATTTTTTTATGACTGCCGATAAATCGACGATTATTAAAGGTGTGGTATTTGGCACGGTGCTTGGTGCGTTGCTTATTGCATTGCTGCTTTGCCTTAGTGCAATTGCATTTTTAAGCACGGGAGCTTTGCCCGAAAATATTATTGCCTATATGATAGTTGCGTTTAATGCTGCCGGAGCATTTTTCGGCGGGTATGTAGCAACACGTGTAATAAAACAAAACGGTATGGTTTGGGGCTTGTGCGTCGGCGGGGTTTTGCTGGTTGTTTGCATTATTGGCGGCATTTTTGTTAGCGGTGCAAGTGTTAGCACTCTGATTTTATATAAGGCTGCCGCTTTTGTGCTTTTTGGTGTTATCGGCGGCGTTAAAGGCGTAAACCATAAGGACAAAATTAAGATTAAGTAAGTTTGAATAATTCAATCTTGAAAATCTATATAAAAACGCCCGACAGAGAAATAACCGCTGTCGGGCAAAATATTTTGTGTAATTTAAAGTATTTGTTTAAAAAGCTTAATCTTAAACTTCTACCGACCAGCCAAGTTTATCCTCAGCTTTGCCCCACTGTATTGCTGTAAGCTCGTCATAAAGCTTTTGCGAAAGCGAGCCGATTTCGTTATTGTTAATTGTAAAAACATCATCGCCGTATTTTAAAATGCCGATAGGCGAAATTACAGCGGCTGTGCCTGTGCCGAAGGCTTCGGTTAATTTGCCGTTCTTTGCTGCCTGTGCAACCTCGTCGATTGCAAGGCGGCGTTCGGTAACCTTATAACCCCAGCTGCGTAAAAGCTCAATTGTGCTCAAGCGGGTAATTCCGCCTAAAATTGAGCCCTGCAATGCCGGCGTTACAACCTCATCGCCAAAAACAAAAAACACGTTCATTGTACCGACTTCTTCTACATATTTACGCTCTACACCGTCCAGCCACAGCACTTGGGTATAGCCCAATTTTTCGGAGTCTGCCTGTGCCTTGAGCGATGCAGCATAGTTTGCGGCAGCTTTTGTAAAGCCCAAACCGCCCGTAACTGCACGCACATAATTTTGCTCTACATAAATTTTAACCGGGTTAAGCCCCTCGGGGTAATATGCCCCGACGGGTGAGCAAATAATGCAGAAAATAAGGTGCTTTGCCGGATGAACCCCAACACACGGGTCAACCGCAAAAATAAACGGACGAATATAAAGCGATGTCCCCTCGGAATGCGGAACCCAGTCCTGCTCGATATTTACGAGCTGTTTAATTGCCTCAACGGCAAAATCTTCGTCAATTTTAGGTATGCAAAGCCGTTCGTTAGAAAGATTCAGCCTTTGCATATTTTTTTCGGGGCGGAACAGCAGCAGCTTGCCGTTTTCACCTCTGTAGGCTTTCATACCCTCAAAATCTGCCTGCCCATAGTGGAACACCATTGCCGACGGTTCGATGCTTATAGGTGCATACGGCACAATTCTGGGGTCGTGCCAGCCCTGCCCCTCGTCATAGTTCATTAAAAACATATGGTCGGTAAAAATTTTGCCAAAGCCCAAAGCCGATTCGTCGGTTGGTTTTTGCTTTGGATTTTTTGTTAATTCAACATTGATTTTCTGCAAGTTAAAAACTCCTTTTTGCTTATCTTTTTTTGCAATTTTCATTGATTTATCTATTTTAGCACATTTTTTTGCGTTTTTCAAATTTTTTTCCGGTTTTTTTGCAAATTAGTTAATTTTAAAATTAACAGCAAGAAAACACAGCACATTTTTGCACTGTGTTTTCTCTGTATGTAAACATCTCAAATAACTGCAAAAATAATTTTGTGCTTTTTAACAAGCCGAATTTTCGGTTTGGCTAAAGCAGCTTTTTCTTTGCATTTTCAAACTCTTCTTGGCTTATTAAGCCTTTTTGCAACAACCAAGAATATTCTATAAGTTCAAACGCCGAATCTTTTTGCTTTGTTTTTCTTTTTTGTTTGCGGTTTTCAAACAATCTGTATATAGCAAAAGCAAAATTGTAAACTGCCGCCGCAACCAAAATTATATTTAAAACTTTTCGCAGTTTTTCAAAAGTTGTTTTCATAATACTCCCCCAAATTTAATAATCTTTGCTAATTATAATATATTTGGCAACAATAGTCAAGTGTGTAGAACATATACTTTATAAAACATATATTGCGTGCGACAGTTATTTTGAGCTAAAATATAGTATATAATAACTTTAGGTGATTAAAATGATTAAACTTAACATACAAAACCTTCTTAACGAACGTCAAAAAACACGCTATTGGCTAATGAAACAATTAGATTGCAACTACCAAACTATACTTCGGCTTTGCGGCGAGGAATCCTCTGCTATATATTTAGACACAATAGAAAAGCTGTGCAAAGTGTTTGATTGCACACCAAATGATTTATTTGTAATTGAAGATTGAGAAAACCTCCCCTGCTTATAAAGCAACGGGAGGTTTTGGGTTTCAAAAAAAATAATACGGTTTTTTGTGCATTGTATTGACAATGCACATTTTTTCGGCTATAATACATATTAAAGGAGATGTTTTTATGGAAAATACTACTGTTAATTTAAGTATTAGAGTTGACAAAAAACTAAAACAACAAGCAGAGGCTTTGTTTGCACAACTGGGAATGAATTTGACAACTGCGTTGAATGTGTTTATGCGTCAATCGGTGCGAGAGGAGCAAATACCATTTAAAATTACGGCAGCATCCGAAAAGCCAATTTGCATGCGTGCATTAACCGAAAGCGAAATGGATGAGCAAATCAGATTAGGGTTGGAAGATTTGGAGAAAAACGGTGGGATTCCTTTTAGCGAAGTTTATTCAAGCCTTGCCAAAGAGTGCGGATTATGATTTCTTATAAAGTTGTTGTAGATAGATTTGCAAAAGACAGTTTGAGTAATATTCATAATTATATTGCTACTGTTCTTTTGGAACCGATGACTGCTAAAAACCAAATTAAGCGGCTTTTAAACGCAATAGAATCATTAGATAGCCTTCCAAAGCGGCATCCGCTCTATTATAAAGAACCATGGCTGTCAAAAGGTTTGCGTAGATTGCTTGTGGACAAGTATGTTATCGTTTACAAAGTTGATGACGAGAATAAAACGGTTGCTGTAGTCGCAGTAATGAATACAAAAAGAGATACCGAATATTTGCTTGAAAGATTATAATTAAACCTCCCCTGCTTTTAAAGCAACGGGAGGTTTTAGATTTTTCTAAACTTATTTTTTAACAGGTATCCAGACTTCTTCCCAATTTTTACCATCAGAGTCGGTATAATAAACCTCCATATCGGGACCGATTTCTTTATCATATCCGGAAGTCGGCAGCCATTCGCTATATGCACAGTTGAACAATTTTGGTATTTCATTACCAACGGTTTTGGTTTTTTCACTGCGAAAAACAGCCCAAGTGGTTTTTGGAATTTGTACTGTACAAAAACCCGTTGTATCGCTGTTTGGCTTTTTTAACGCACAAATCATATACCGCCATTTTTCGTCGGACGAATCACCATAGCCGCAAACAGCGTTAATGCAATGCTTGCCGTCGGCATCTGCCTTTGCTCCTGCCGCAATATACAACCGAGAATATTCCCCGTTTTGAATGCACTCGTCCCAAAATGCAGGGCACAAATTTGTTTCGTCATTATGGAAAACCCGCTCAATGCCAAACACCTCAAACGCTTCTCGTTCCTCAATTCGACTATCCATAGTTTTGACTCCTTAAATTTCTTAAACAAAAAATCTATTTTTTAATAGTCAGCTTTTTTTCCTCGCCTTTTAAAAGCCGTTTTATATTGCTTGTGTGCATTACAAACAAAATTACGCCGATGCCCAGCGAGCCAATGGTAACACCAAGCGGGTAGCTTGCAGAATATAGCAGCTCGCCGCCGTTTGCAGCAGCACTGTTAATATACGGCAGATAGTCAAGAAACCAGCTGCTTAAAAAAGTGCAGGGTGCAAGCAAAAACGCCGCACATAAGGTAGAAATTGAAATAATACGGGTTATTAAAAACACAATTATAAAAAACGCAATAACCACAAAAAACACACGGTAATCTTCCACAATCATCAAAGCGGCGGCAGTTACAACGCCCTTGCCGCCCTTAAAGTGAAAATAAAGCGGGAACATATGCCCCAGCATACAAAAAACACCGGCTATATATTTGCCGTAGGCGACCATTTCTAAAATCGGGAACTCTTTGCCCGAAGACCCTGCCGCCATATAAAACAGCCATGCCCCAATTAAAACCGAAACAACGCCTTTAAGCAA
>JAISII010000158.1 GCA_031262125.1 Oscillospiraceae bacterium
TGCAATTTGCAATCTGCCATTTGCAATTTGTATTATACCACATTCGGTTTTGCTCGTCAATTAAACAGCGGCATCCCCTTTGTTTTTATAATTAATAAATTTTCACTAAATATTAAAAACTGAATATTTTGTATAAACAAACTACCACAAAAGCGAGGCAAAATATTCGATGAAAACCTATTTTACAGAGGGGCAATGGCTTATGCTGGCATCATTAGGCTATGCTATTGTGCCACAAAAAAGTTTTAACAACAAAACCGGGCATATAAAAAAAGGGCAAAAAGTGCCTGTAGCAACACTGTTTGACCAACTGGACACGTCTGCCGCCGGGGGCGAATGCAAAGTTGAGGCATTTAAAAACCCGCAAGAATATGAGAATTACTTAACTGCACTTGAATCGACCAAAAAAAAGCTGAAAGAAAAAAACTGGCTGGTTAGCAAAAGCATTAACCATAATAAAACTAACGAGAGCGGCTTTGTTGCCTTTGCAATAGAGCCGGAGGATAACACGCAAAAAGAAATTATTGTTTGTTGCCGTGGCAGCGATGCAATGGACCTTAATATCTTCAGCGAACGCAACACACTTAACGACTGGCTGTTTGCCGATGTTGCATTAGTTCTGGGCATACCAACGGCACAGCAAAACGAGCTTATGGCTTTTACTGCCGATTTGGAAGAGAACTATAACCAAATTTCGTTCGTTGGGCATTCGTTGGGCGGCAACCTTGCAATTTTTGGTGCAATTGCAAGCAAAAACCCGGGCTGTATCGGCGAAGTTAACGCCTTTGATGCACCGGGCTTTGAGCACAATATACTTGAGCTTTATAAAGACAACATTGAAAAAACAACGGACAAAATCAAGAACTTCCAAAACGAGCACGACTTGATTTCTTCCACTTTTAAAAGCTTGGGTAGTGTAGAAGTTATTAAAAGTGCAATTAAAAAAACCGATTTTATAACCAACCACAACCGTTGGGCATTTGCCGTTGACAAATACGGCGACCTGCAACGCAATGCTTCTAAAGAAAAGGATGCAGCCTGTAAAGGTTGGCACGTTACAACCAATGTGCTTACGGCGTAAATTTGTTTGCAAAGCTAAACCAAAAACAAATGCAAATAAAACCGTTTTTTGCAACCTGAGCAATAGCAATTATGCTTTGTTAAACTTCTCATAAACCTTTTTCACAGGGAAGAACACAGCAAAGGTCAACGCTGCGTTTATTGCCGCTTTAGATAAATTAAAGGGCAAAAACACAGGCAGCAGCCACTCTTTTACGGTTGCTTGCATTGCTTGCAGCTGCCCCGGTGCCGCCATAAAGTACGGGGTAATCAGCAAGTTTGCAGCCATCATTACAGCCGTCATTGCCAAACAGCCTGCAACCAGCCCGATAATAAGCGACGGCATATTTTTGCGTGTGCGATAAATAATGCTTGCTGTAAGCACCAACGCCGCACTGGAAATTACGTGCATTATAAAGCCGTAAACCGCATTGCCGCCCAGTGCAAATGCCTGTATTGCAGCTTCGATAACCAAAATTGCCATAGCCGGAACAGGACCAAACAGCAGCCCTGCAAGCAGCACAGGCACATCGGCAATGTCGTACTCTAAAAAAGTTGCGGGCGGCACAAAAGGTATGCGTATTAGCAGCACCAGCACAAAAGCGAGTGCGGCAAGCACCGCCAATTGCACAAGCTTTTGTGTTTTTAAAAAGCTGTTTTTGCCGTGTTGCAAATTTGTTCTCTTCATAGGTTTAAGCTCCTTGTTTAATTAATATTAACACAATAAAAAAACTAAAGCCCCGCACAAAAAGTACGGGGCGAAAACATCGGCAATTGTGCCAAAATTTTTTAATAACTTCTTCCATCCGGACTATACCGTCGGCTTTGGATTTGCACCAAATCGTTCTGTACAAAAACATTTGCACAAAGTAGCGGGCTTAAAACTTGTGTTTATCACCGCCGGTGAGGAATTGCACCTCGCCCCGAAGTTTTATTTATTTTTAATTTTACGCTATGTGAGCAATTTGCAAACCAAATTACCATCATAATATTTTGCACTCAAGCTTAAATAATTATGCTTGCTTTTTTAATTTGCCGAACATCTCACGCAGTTTGCGTTTTGGTGCACGTTCTAAATCGAGCTTGTTTTCTACGGCTTTTTGGCAAATCATCAACAGCGAAATTAGCACCAAATAGAACAACGCCAAGGTGGTGTAAATTGGTATTGCACGCAGGCTGGTTGCCGCATAGTTATAGGCTTTTTGAGTCATTTCGTTAACCGCAAGAATTTGCAGCAGCGAAGTATCTTTTAAAGCTATAATAAACTGATTAAACAAAGCGGGCAAAATTTGCCTGAATGCGGGCGGAATAACCAAGTGTATGAGAATTTGACTCTTCTTCATACCAAGCGACAGACCGGTTTCGGTTTGCCCGTAATCCACACCCTCAAGTGCACCACGCACAATTTCGGCTATAAATGCACCCGAATTTATTGAGATAACAATAACTCCGGCAACGGTACTCTCTAAAAACGAGAACAACACATAATAAATGTAAAGGGCTTGAACAATCAGAGGGGTACCACGAATTATCCAAATATAAACAAATGCAACGCCCTTTGCAACTTTGTTTTTTGATTGCAGTGCATAACCTGCCAAACAGCCGATGATAAACCCAAAAGCTATACCGAGTATGGCAATTAAGACGGTCAATTTAAGACCATCTAAAAGCATTGGAATAAGTTTTTGCACTACTTCAAAATCTGTCATTGAGGACATTGATTTTACCTCTAAACTTTACATAAAATTACCGTTTTTGTTGTGCTAAAATTATTTGCACCATTTATTAAAAAGCTCGTCGAGGTAGCCTTCTTCTTGCAATTGAGCAAGTGCATCTTTAAACTCTTTTTGCCATTTAAAGTTTTTGCTGAAAGCCACTGCATACGGCGATTCGCCCTGATAGAACGAAAGGTCTAAAACCTGAAGCTTTGTGTCGGCTGTTTGTTTTACATAAAAGTTAGCACCGGGAACATCCTGAATAACGGCATCAACTTTGTTTTGCTCTAAAGAAAGGTACGCAGTTGTAATTGCCTTGTTACGCTCAACCGTAATGTCCTCACCGGCCTCTACACGAGCTGTAATGTAATAGTCGGAGGCTGTACCTGTTTCTACAGCTACTTTTTTGCCTGCCAAATCGGCTTCGGAGGTTACGCCGGCGTTTGCTTCTTTGTTAACCATAATCGTAAGCCCGCTGTCGCAATAAACATCCGAAAAATCCATAACCTCTTGTCGCTCGGAAGTTTTGCACAAAGCCGCTGCAACAACATCGAGTTTGTCGGTAGTAAGCGAGGTTGTTAAAGCCGAATATTCCATATCTTGAATTGTGCCGCCTTCATACTCAAAACCGAGCATTTCTTGAAGTTTGTTGAGCAGGT
>JAISII010000033.1 GCA_031262125.1 Oscillospiraceae bacterium
GTAAGGTCATAGGCAAGCTTAGACAAATCCATATCTTCCGGAATTTTTACATAATCCTTTATCCAATTTAACGATAATTTCACTTGAACCTCCGAGTTTTTATGTTACTCATTTTAAAATAATCAAAACATAACCATTTAACAAAACTGTGTTAAAAACCTTAAATCTGTGCTGTGGAACAGCCGAACATCGTCTACTCCGTACCGCATCATAACCAATCGGTCTAAACCAATATTTACATAAAAGCCGGTAAATTCATCGGGGTTTAGCCCTGCCGCTTTTAAAACATTGGGGTGCGGTGTGCCGCCGGGCATAATTTCTATCCAGCCGACGTGCTTGCAAACGCTGCAACCCTTGCCGCCGCAAACAAGGCAGCCCATATCAATTTCAAACCCCGGCTCTACAAACGGGAAGAACCCTGCACGCATCCTCACGGGAACATCCTGACCAAAAACTTTTGACAAAATGCTTTTTATCATAATCTGCCCCGAGGCAAAAGTAAAATCACGGTCAACAATCAAAGCTTCGTACTGAAAAAACGCACGTTCGTGGCGGGCATCGGTTGTTTCGTTACGGTATACTCGCCCGGGGTACACAAAACGGTAGGGCGGCTTGTGTGTTTGCAAATAACGCACACTTGCACCGGTTAGGTGCGGGCGTAGGCAGAGCTTGTCCCCTCCTGTGCCTGTGTCGTGCCCTGCAATCCAATATGTGTCCATACTCTCTCTTGCCGGGTGGTTGGGCGGGAAGTTAAGGTTATCAAACCCATATAATTCGCTTGTTATGTCCGATTCCTGAAAAATCTCAAACCCCATAGAGCGGAAAGCATCGTTCAAATCGTAGCACATTTGTGTTATTGGGTGCAGCCCCCCCTTTTGGGGCAAAACACCGGGAACAGTGCAGTCAAAATCGGGCGACACTTCGGAAGCCTTAATTTTCAGCTCCTCACGGCGTTGCTCAATCAAATCGGTAAAGCGGTTTTTAAGCTGGTTTGCCATCTGCCCCACCTTTGGGCGGATGCTAATATCCAGCTTTGGCATTTCTTTTAAAATGTCGGTTAACAAACCTTGCTTGCCCACCAACAGGGCTTTAACCTCTTGCAGCTGCTGCTCGCTTGTGGTTTGTGCTATTTTTTGCTCACCGTCTGCCAATAAAGCGGCTAATCTTTCTTCCATTGTGGCTATCTCCGTTCGGTTTTTATATATGTTTTATTTTTATGACCAATAGCCTTTCAGGCTCATGGTCATAAAAATTACGCATCGTGCGTCTGCCGTAGGCAGAACTGCACGGCGAATATAAATTATAAGTTTGAATTTTATTCAAACTTATTTTACATTATTGCAAAACACGCATACTATGCTATTTTAATTAATACTTTATTGTTATACACTTTTTTTGCAAAAAAGTCAACCTGCTTTAAAGCAAAAAAGGGCTTTTAGGCTTATTGCAGCACATTTTTTAAGAAAAATTTTAATTAATTTTAACCAAACTATTGAATTATTATTTTTATATGTTAAAATGGATTTGTAAATTGTTCAGCTTTTGCAAAAAACTTTGGCTGTAATTTGCATTTTATTAATAAAAACGGAGATGAAAATTATGTTTTGTTTAAAATGCGGCAATCAAATCCCCGACGGTGCAACTTTTTGCCCCGCATGCGGCGAAAAATCAGCCCCTGCGGCTGCTCCCGCTCCTCAGCCACAGGCAGCACCTCAGTATCAAGCACCGGTTCCACCCCCGCAACCGCAATACCAACAGCCTGTGCAGCCCCAATATCAGCAACCTCAATATCAAGCACCATATCAGCAACCTGTTACCCAAAGCGACAACAGCAAGCTTTACAAAATTCTTTCTTATGTAGGCATTTTGTGGCTTATCGGTATGTTTGTAACCCCCGAGAAGGATAACCCCGGTGTGCGTTTTCACGTTGGTCAGGGCATAATTCTTTCTATTGCAGGCGTTGCTGTTAATATTGTTGTAGCAATAATTAACGCCATAATCACCTCTATTGCGGTTGTTACTGTAAGGAACACTTTTTTGGGTTATGATTACGGCAGCTATACAACAACAGCAGGCTGGGCTTTAGTAATTACAGGCATACTTTCTTTCGCAGCTTGGGCAGCAATTGTTGCTTTAGTTATCATCGGCATTGTTAATGCTGTAAAAGGCGAAGACAAACAACTGCCTGTTATCGGCAAATTTGCTTTTTATAAATAATTTTTTATAAAACATATGCAAACCCCCATCGCTAAACAAATAGCGGTGGGGGTAAATTTTTATTAAGAACTTTTTTATAAACCACCCCGTCTGCTCTGTGCAATCTAAAAATATTTTTAATTTTTTAGATTGTGTTAAAAAATAAAACTTTTCCGCAAAAACCACCCCGTCGTGGCTACGCCACGCCACCCCTCCCCGGAGGGGAATTTTTCTGCATTGCCGAGGCTTGAGGATGTAGGGTTGGTTTATTTTGTTTTAATCATTGTGGTTTACATTTAGTCTATTATTTGTGCTAATTTTCCCCTCCGGGGAGGGGTGGATTTGCGTTAGCAAAGACGGGGTGGTTTGCGATGCAAGTCGCATCTTGCTTCTTGCCTCTGACCTCTTGCTTCTGGCAAGGGATGTCGGCGAAGCCGACAGGGGGAGAATGCTACTATCTACTCACTTTGCCTAATTCCCTCAATAATGTTACCCTTGCTAACCCGCATTGCCGAAAACCGCATTGTTATAAAGGTTACCAAAAATACAACTATAACAGCAGCAATAACAGGAACATAAGGGAAGCTGTACGGGAACAGTAAAACATCGGTTATGCGGTTATAAATAAAGTAAGATGCCGCCAAGCCCAAAACCAGCCCAAAAAACAGCGAACGCAAACCGCAAATCAAGCTTTCATAGCTTATCATTCGCTTAATTCCCTTTTCGGTCATTCCCATACTTTCAAGCACGGCGAACTCCCGCTTTCTCAGCCGTATGTTGGTAGAAATGGTGCTTATAACATTTGTTAGCCCTATTAGTGTAAGCATTGCAATAAAGCCATAAACAAAAATCATAATAAGGTTTGCAAGCCCGTTTTGTGCCGCCAGCATCGCCTTAATATCGGAAGCGTTATAGCTGTATAGCCCTGTTTGCTCCACTTTAAGGGTGTTTTTCAGTGTGGCTTGTGCATACTCGGCAAACCCTGCCGAATCTTCAACATTAACCAGCCACTGCACCGATGTCATACTCTTGTTTGGCGTTACAACACACACACTATACGGCGATGTTAAAAGGAGAAGCTCCGGCGGCAGTTCGGTTAACTGCCCGCCAATGGGCACTGTTTCGGTAAAAACTGAGTTATCATCGTTTTTGCCGGTAACTTCAATTGCGTTAATATCACTGCGGCAAGGCGAGAAGAGTGCACGTTTGCCATCAACCCTATCAAGCACTTGGTTAAGCAAAATATTCTCGCCCGTTTGCACGCCTGCCTGCTTGCAAACGCTTTCATAAAACGCATCGTCTAAAATAATATATTTAAACGTTATTATATAATCATCAACCGCCAAATCATCATCTTTTGTAAGATTCTCATATGACATCGGGGTGAAAATGTTTTTTGCTTCTACTGTAAAAACCGAATTGCCGCTGTTTTCGCCCAACATTTTAATTGATGAAGTAGGGTCAAATTGCCTGAACTTTTCGGTAAGCGTACGTGCCGTTGCAGCATCGGTTAATTTAACGAGTTTTACAATGTTGCCCTCCATATCGGTGGAAGTTGAAGCACTGATTTGTGCCATTGCGGTAGCTTCTATATTCGGGTAAATCATATTAACGCTCACTTTTACCGATTGCCCTAACGAAGTGCCCACCAAAAACAAAATAACGCTTGAAGAAAGGGCTATTACCGTGGCACGGTAGCTGCGGCGGCTACGTTTCATACTTTTTTGTGCAAGCTCGCCCTCTACCCCGAATATTTTACGCACAGCCCCTGCCGTGCGAACCTTTTTAGCCTTAAGCTTAACCTCGCCGCTGCCCCGTATTGCATCGATTGCGGGTATTTTTGCCGCCTTGCGTGCGGGCAAATATGCCGACAAAAAAATGGTTACAAACGCAAGCAATGCCGCAAAAACAATTACCCACCATGGAGCCTGAAAGCTCATTTTTATTGCAATTCCGCCGAACGTATTAAGCGGGGCTAAACAATAGTTGGCAATAACACAGCCAATTGCCTCAACACCTAAGCCAACCAAAATACCCACGGGTATACCTGCTATGGCAAGCAGCCAACCCTCGTTAATAACAGTCGAGCGTATTTGCTTAGAAGTTGCACCCACCGATTTTAAAATGCCGAATTGCTTTGTTCGCTCACCGGCACTAACCCTAAAAGCGTTAGACACAACAATTACCGAAGCAAAAATAATAATTATAAACAAAACCGCTGCAATTGGTACAAGCATCCCCGTATATGTGTCGGGTAAGTACCCCTCCATCATCATCAGCTCACGGTTCATATAAATGCCGCCGGAGTCTAAAACCTTAGCGGCTTTTGCAATTTCTGCGGCTTGCTCTGTTGCCTCGGCGGTGGGTTTAGCAAGACGGCAAAAAAGGGTTAGCACTCCCTCTTCGTCAGTTTCTGTATAATGCGACTCAAAGGCTTTGTTGCTCCCCAAAATTTCCGCATCCTCCGGGGTAATACCCTCATAGGCAACATGGTAGTTCCCCTGCCCGATTATCAAATCATAAATCGCACCACGTCCGCTTGCCACAAACCCAAAAACAGCGGTTATCATAGCAACCGAAAGCACAATGCCCAAAAGCGTAAGCACCGAGCGGCGGCGGTTTTCTCTAAGCTGAATTAACGCAAGCTTTGCCGTCAATTTCATTCGCCCACCCCCTGTCGGGGTTTAACTTGTTCGTCGCCGATAATTTTGCCGTCCTCAATAGTAATAATGCGGTCGGCTTGCAGGGCAATTTTTTCGTCGTGAGTGATTATTAACAGCGTTTGGTTATAGCGTTTGTTGGAAGCTTTAAGTAGCTCTATAACCTCACGGCTTGCTTTCGAGTCCAAGTTCCCCGTGGGTTCGTCTGCCAAAATAACCGCCGGGTCGTTAATTAACGCACGCCCAACCGAAACTCGCTGTTGCTGCCCGCCCGAAAGCTGGTTTGGCAGATGGTTTTTGCGGTCGCTTAAACCTACCGTTTCTAAAATTTCACGCAGCTTTGCCTTGTCGGCTTTGCGTCCGTCGAGCAAGCGGGGCAGCATAATATTCTCGGCAACCGTCAACGAGGGTATAAGGTTATAAAACTGATAAATAAGTCCCACATTGCGGCGGCGAAAAATTGCCAGCTGAGATTCGTTCATAGCATAAATTTCCTTGCCGTCCACAAGCACACTGCCGCTTGTGGGGCGGTCTACCCCGCCCAAAAGGTGCAGCAGAGTAGATTTGCCCGAACCCGAAGCACCAACCACAGCCACAAATTCGCCTTTTTCTACGCCAAAGGTAACATTGTCCAAGGCTTTAACCTCGGTGCCGCCTTTGCCGTATGTTTTTGATAATCCGTTCACTTGCAAAATGTTCATAACTACCTCCAATGTTTATTATGTTACGTTAAGTTTGAATAAAATTCAAACTTAAAATTTACATTCGCCGTGCAGACTGCCAAAGGCAGTCGCACGATGCGTAATTTGTCTGCATTGTTCCACATTGAAAGTATATCAACCGAAAATGACTTTAAGATGACTTTTTGCGTGACAATTTTGTAATATTGCAATTTTGTTTTAATTGCTTTGGGCAGAATAAAACTTAACAGTAAATTTTGCACCGTGCGGTGTGTTTTCGGCTTCTATATCTCCGTTTTGCCCACGCATAATAGCCAAAGCAAGCGGCAGCCCAATACCTGTGCCAAACTCACTGCGAGAGCCCTCAAACCGCCGAAAAATTGTCGCTTGTTCGGCAGAGGTAAGCCCTTTGCCGCTGTCGGTAACACTAATGCTTGCAAAGAGCGGATTTTGCCCCGCTTCTATTACTATTTTGCCCCCCTGCGGCGAGTATTCGGATGCATTTTTTATGATATTTGTAAGGGCTTCGCTTGTCCAGCGTTTGTCGCACAGCAGCTGCACACTGCCGCCCTTAATTTCTACACTTTGGTTTTTAACATCCAGCAGCACCTGCAACGGTTTTAGTGCTTCCTCTGCAAGCTGTGCAACAGTAACGGTGTTTTGTTCAAACTCAACCGCCCCAGAATCCAGCCGTGCAAGCTTTAGCAAAGCCGACACAAGCCACTGTGTGCGTGTTAGGCTTGTTTTTATGTTTGCAATAAACTCCTCTTGTTTTTGCGGCGGTGCGTCGGGCAGCAGGTCCACCATAATTTGCATTGAAGTAAGCGGAGTTTTTATTTGGTGCGAAATATCGGACAAAATTTGCCGCAATGCTTCTTTTTCTTTCTCCGAATTTTCTGCCTGTTCGGTCAAACGGTTTGCAAGGGTATGAATATCGTTTTTTAAAATTGACAGCTTGCCTTCTTTATTGTCCCTAATATCAATTTTTTGCCCATCTATAATTTTGCGTACGTTTTCCGACAGCTCTACTATCTGCTTTTTTTCAACTAACATCCTGCCCTCCGTATTTGTAGCCCATACCCCGCACGGTTTCTATAACGGCGGCATCGCCCAGCTTTTCTCGCAGGCGTTTAATGTACACGGTTAAGGTGTTGTCCTCTACAAAATTGCCGGCGTTGTCCCAAATTCCGTCCAAAATTTGCGTGCGGCTAAGCACACGCCCCTTATTGTTTGCAAAGGTCAGCAACAGGCGGTATTCAAGTGCGGTTAAGTCCAGCGGCTCGTTGCCTACAAAAGCTTTGCCCTCCGCTGTGTGGATGCTCACCTTGCCCAGTGTTAAAATGTCGTTGCCTGTGCTTTTACGCCGCAGCACAACTTTTATTCTTGCAAGCAGCTCACGCAGTCTAAACGGTTTTGTAATATAGTCCTCCGCACCGCCCTCCAACGCTTTTACAATGTTGCCCTCATCGTCCACCACCGTCAAAAAAATAACTGCGGTGTCTTTAAGTGTTTTTCGCACGTCAAAGCCTGTGCCGTCGGGCAGGTTCATATCCAGCACCGCAAGCTCAAAATTCTGCTCGTTTGCCGCCTCAATTGCCGACTTAACATCGGCACAATGTGTTACGCAATAGCCCTCGCCCTCCAGTGCATACACCAGCCCCGACGCTATAATGGCGTCGTCCTCCACCAAAAGTATTTTCGCTTTGCTGTTCATAGTTTTGCCCCTTTACGGTTGTTCTTTGTTTATCTTTAATTTCTTTAAAATCTAGTTTAAAATTTGTGCATTAAGTTTATCATATAGTTTAAGTTGGCTTTTGTCAATAATACGGTGGGTGAGTTTTTGTTTTTTATTTAAACCACCCCCTCATATTAAATCCCCCTATTCTGCATAATCACCAAATTTACGGTGATGATAAAAATATCTTAAAAACAGGGGGAAATCTGCAATGTTTAAACACGAAAAGCAATTATTTCACGAGGTTA
>JAISII010000023.1 GCA_031262125.1 Oscillospiraceae bacterium
GGTATTAAGGGCGGTATGGGCAAAGCCCAAAGCGAAGAGAAAAAGGCTGTTGAAGCAGGCTATTGGAACAACTTCCGCTTTGACCCACGCCTTGCAGATGCAGGCAAAAACCCCTTCACTCTCGACAGCAAAGCACCTGTTGCATCTTACCGTGATTTTATTATGGGTGAAGTTCGCTACAATTCACTCAGCCGCCAAAACCCAGCAAGAGCAGAAGAGCTGTTTGAAAAAGGCGAAGGCTTTGCAAAAGAAAAATATGCACACCTAAAGCAGTTGTCAGAACTTCCTTATGAAGGCTGATAAAAAACATTATTAAGGTTGAATATAATTCAAGCTTAATGGCAATCATCATATAAATAAGAAATATTGGCAGGGCATAAAAACCCTGCCGTGTTTCTCTTTATTTTTAAGGAGAAAACTATGGCTGACAAACACTTAGAAAAGCTTGAAGAAAAAAAGGCAAAAAAAGAGAAAAAAGCAAAACGAGAGAACATTTTGGTTTGGGTTGTTTTTGCGGGGATTATTCTTGCTCTTGCGGGGGCAGGGTTTTTAATATCCACCATAGGCAGTGCACCCGACAATAGTCATCTTTTAGGCACGTGGAAACCTGTTGCGGCAACCGATATGGTTACAAACGAGGTTGTTAAGATTTCGGAAATTTATAAAGACAAAAATTCCGATTTTGAAGGAACGCTTACCTTTATTAACGATACCGACTTTACGCTTATAATGGAAGAATCAGACATAGACAACCCCGAAGCCAGAGGCAAATACACTCCTATGCCGGAAGATGTTATAAATTTTGCATTTGAGGCAGGGGGCTATCTAAAGAGCGTTTATTTGCCAAAAGAAGGTGCCATAAATCCACGAGTAAGGCTAAATTATGAGGGCTATACTGTTTTATTTGAGAGAGAATAGTAAAGCATAATTATCGAATATAAATATTTTTTTAAAAAATAAAGCACTCGGAGGTTAGACTCCGGGTGCTGTTTTCTTCAAGAGGCAAGAGGCAAGAGACAAGAGGCAAGAAGCGACTTGCGTCGCAAACCACCCCGGCAGGGCTACGCCCTGCCACCCCTCCACGGAGGGGAAAATTAGCACGTACAATAGACTAAAAGCAAACCGCACAGTTATCTTTTACATTGACAAAAACAATTACCAGCCCAAAGCTTCCACAGAGAGGAAAAATTCCCCTCCGCGGAGGGGTGGATTCGCTTTAGCGAAGACGGGGTGGTTTGTGTGCAAATTTTAATTTTCATTTAAATTTAAATAGAATTTTAATTTTTTTGGTCGGGGTGGTTTTATTTGAAACTATTTCTGCATTCTGCATTTTTATTTCTTATTTGCAATTTACCATTAAAAAAAGCCGACTGGGGAGAAACTATACAACCCCCGACTCTTGAGCCGCCGCTGCAACCGCTTTTGCTACGGCTGTTGCCACGTTTTTGTCAAGCGGGCTGGGCAAAATGCAGTCGGGCGATAGCTGTTCTGCTGGCAAATAGTCGGCAATTGCCCTTGCTGCGGCAATTTTCATTGCATCGTTAATATCGGTAGCCCTAACAGACAACGCCCCTTTAAAAATACCGGGGAAAGCTAAAACATTGTTAATTTGGTTCGGGAAGTCGCTCCGCCCTGTGCCCACAATTGCAGCTCCTGCGGCTTTTGCAAGGTCGGGCATAATTTCGGGGATTGGGTTAGCCATAGCAAAAATTATGGGGTCTTTTGCCATTGTTTGCACCATTTGCGGGGTAAGTGTGTTTGGAGCCGAAACGCCGATAAAAACATCCGCACCTTTAATAACATCGGCAAGCGATCCCTTTTTCATTTGGCGGTTTGTCAGCTTTGCAAGCTCAACAAGCGAAGGGTTAAGACCCTCTTTGCCCTCATAAATTGCACCCTTACTGTTGCAGGCTACTACATCTTTAAGCCCTAAAGAAATCAGCAGTTTTATAATAGCAACACCAGCCGCACCTGCACCGCTTGTAACAACCGAAATCTCGCTGAGTTTTTTGCCCGTGAGTTTAAGGGCATTTATCATTGCGGCGAGTGTAACAACGGCTGTGCCGTGTTGGTCATCGTGAAAAATCGGTATGCTGCAACGCTCTTTAAGTTTTTGTTCAATCTCAAAACAACGGGGAGCCGAAATATCCTCAAGATTAATGCCACCAAAACTGTCGGAAATTAAAGCAACAGTGTCTACAATTTCGTCAACATTTTTAGAATTAACACAAATAGGGAAGGCATCCACATCGGCAAAAGCCTTAAAAAGTGCACATTTACCCTCCATAACGGGCATACCGGCGGTGTGCCCAATGTCGCCCAAGCCCAAAACGGCTGTGCCGTCGGTTATTACGGCAACAAGGTTGCCACGGCGGGTCAGTTTAAAGCTTGCCGAGGGGTCCCGCTGAATTTCCAAACAGGGTTCGGCAACGCCCGGTGTATATGCAAGAGAAAGGTTGTCTTTAGTCTCTAACGTAACACGAGATACAACCTCGATTTTGCCGCCCCATTCATAATGTTTTTTAAGTGATTCCGATGCGTAATCCATAATGTTAAAACTCCTTTGTGATAAATATCCTATTAATAAAAAGTGTAAAAATATTTTGTTTAACACCTAAATTTTATCATAAAATTAAAAAAAAAGAAATAGTTTTTGTATATATTCTTAATTTTCTGCAAATTTCTTAATTTTAGGGTAAAAATCCTTGAAATATCAAAGCAATTGTGGTATATTAGAATAAGTTTTGTTATAAGTGCCTGTTTGTGCAAAAGCATAATTTTAACGGCAGCTTATACGGAGGTATTTTTATGATAAGTGATTATGAAGCATGGCTTAAAAATGCGGTTGAAGATGATGACCTTGTGAATGAACTTGAGTCGATAAAGGGCAATGACGCCCAAATTAACGACCGCTTTTATACGTCGCTAAAATTCGGTACTGCGGGCTTGCGTGGCAAAATTGGTGCAGGCACAAACCGTATGAATATTTATGTGGTGCGGCATGCAACGCAAGGCTTGGCAAACTACATATTAAAAAACAACCAAAGCGGCGGCGTTGCAATTGCTTACGACAGCCGAATTAAAGCCGATCTGTTTGCAAAAGAATGTGCACGTGTGCTTGCTGCAAACGGCATTAAAGTTTTTTTGGTTAAAGAGCTGCAGCCCACACCGGTGCTTAGCTTTTTGGTTAGGCATTTTGGTTGTTCTGCGGGCATAATGGTAACAGCCAGCCATAACCCTGCAAGCGATAACGGTTACAAAGTGTACGGCGACGACGGCTGCCAGATGACAGATGCTGCCGCAGATGCCGTGTATAGCGAAATTAAAGAGATAGACACTTTTACAGGGGTAAAGCTTGCCGATTTTGAGGCTGCCGTGAACAGCGGTTTGATAGAGTATGTTGATGACTCGGTTTATGATTTATATCTTGAGCAAGTTAAAAAGCAACAAATAGACAACAGCGTGCTTGCAAAAAGTGATATTAAAATTGCGTTCACTCCCCTTAACGGCACGGGCAACAAGCTGGTGCGTAAGGTTTTGGCACAGCTGGGTGCAAAAAATGTTTTTGTTGTAGAGCAGCAAGAGCAGCCGGACGGCAATTTTACCACTTGCAGCTACCCCAACCCCGAAAAAGCCGAAGCATTAAAGCTGGGTTTGGAGCTTGCACAACAAAAGGATGCCGACATATTAATGGCAACTGACCCCGATGCCGACCGTGTTGGCGTTGCCGTAAAAGACGGTGACGGTTACCGCCGGCTTACGGGCAACGAAGTTGGAATTTTGCTCGTGGATTATATATTGAGCGGACGAAAAAAAGCAGGCACCATGCCAAAAGATGCCGAAGTGGTAAAAACAATTGTTAGCAGCATTTTGGTTGATAGAATTTGTGCTGAGTATGGTGTTGCGGTTAAAAACGTACTTACAGGCTTTAAATATATTGGTGATGAAATTAAAAAGCTGGAACAAGCAGGCAAAGCCGGCAGTTTTGTGTTTGGCTTTGAAGAAAGCTGCGGTTACCTTGCAGGCTCTTATGTGCGTGATAAAGATGCGGTTTTTGCCTGTATGATGATTGCCGAAATGGCGGCAGCATATAAAATGTGTGGCGATTCGGTTGCAGCGGTTTTAGATTCGCTTTATGAAAAATATGGTTTTTATAAAAACACAACACTGACCTTCTCGTTCCCCGGGGTAGAGGGAACGCAAAAAATGGCAGATATTATGGATGGGTTTAGGAACAACCCTCTTGATAATTTGTCGGGCTATGACGTTGTTAAAATTTCTGATTATGAAGTTCAGGTATCTAAAGACATTGCTACAGGCAAAACAGAGCAAATAACATTGCCGAAATCTAACGTAATTGCTTTCGGGTTGGAGGGCAACAACGCCGTAATAATCCGCCCAAGCGGCACAGAGCCTAAAATTAAGCTTTATATTACCGCCGTAGGCAAAACTTTGCAGGGTGCAAATGCAGTTACCGTAAATTTTGTGCACGAAATGGTAGGATTGTTTGGAAGAAAGCAGGATTAGGAAATAATTGTGCAAAACCACCCCGTCTGCTCAGCACAATCTAAAAATATTTTAATTTTTTTAGAATTTTGTTAAAAAATAAATTTATTTTTTACTAAGGGAGCAGCCACCCCTCCCCAGAGGGGAAAATTAGCACAAACAATAGACTGATAGCGAACCGATTAGTTAAATTTTATAAAACTATCCCTTAATCCAAAAGTCTCGGAGCGGGTAAATATTCCCCTCCGGGGAGGGGTGGCAATGCGGAAGCATTGACGGGGTGGTTTGACTTGCAGCTTAGCCGCTACGAGATGTGGTGGTTTGTAAGAAAGCTTTACTTTCAGATGAGAAAAACTAAAGAACGGAGAACTTGCGTATGGACGAATTCATTAAGCAAATCCCTCAAAGGGTTAAAGAACTGCGTGAGATATTGGAAATTAGTGCCGAAGATATGGCAAAAAGCCTTGGCATTACGCCGGAAGAATATGCAAAATATGAGCAGCCGGGGGCAGATATACCGATAAGTGCGTTGTATGCAATTGCTGCAAAGCTAAATGTAGACTTTACGGTGCTGCTTACAGGCGATGCTCCAAAAATGGACGGTCAGAGCGTTGTGCGTGCCGGAACAGGGGCAGAGGTTGACCGCTATGAGGGCTATAGCTTTGCGTCGCTTGCGTACAACTATAAAGGGCGAGAAATGGAACCCCTGCTTGTTACGCTTGCACTGGGCAAAGTGCCGCCGCTGGTTTGCCACCAAGGGCAAGAGTTTAACTACTGTTTGCACGGCAAAGTGCGAGTGATGGTGGGGACACGTGAACACATTTTGTCCCCCGGAGACAGTATTTACTTTAATGCCCAAATTCCCCACGGGCAAAGTGCGGTAGAAGGCGTAGCAAAGTTTTTAACCGTACTTAACGAGCCGTATAAAATGGCGGGGAAATAAAGACGAACAGGAAAAGGCTTATGGACGCATTATTAAAGAGGTATTTACCGAGAATAGATTTTGACAGTTATGAAGATTTTTTAACAAATTACAGGGTTAATGTGCCCGATGATTTTAACTTTGGTTATGATGTTGTGGACGAATGGGCAAGGCTGGAGCCGAAAAAGGAAGCCCTTGTTTGGTGCGACGATAATTTAGAGCTTGAACGCTACACCTTTGCCGATGCCAAACGACTTTCGGACAAGGCTGCAAACTTTTTTATTGCCAACGGCATAAAAAAAGGCGACGTTGTTTTGCTGGTGCTAAAGCAACGCCCCGAGGTTTGGTGGGCAATGGTTGCACTGTGCAAAATAGGGGCAATTTGCATACCCGGCACATATCAGCTTAAAAAGAA
>JAISII010000122.1 GCA_031262125.1 Oscillospiraceae bacterium
ATTTTGCGTATGGATGCCGATGCAACCCTGCGTAAAAATTCACACGAAAAGCTGTTTGACTCTTTTTTAAAAGGGGACTATGATATATTAATAGGCACGCAAATGGTGGCAAAGGGGCTTAACTTCCCCAATGTTACGCTGGTGGGGGTGGTTAACGCCGACCAAATGCTCTATGCCGACGATTATAAAAGCTTTGAACGTGCTTTTTCGCTGCTGACTCAAGTAGTGGGACGAAGCGGACGGGGCGACACTAAAGGCAGAGCGATAATTCAAACCCACACGCCCGAAAGCCACGTTATTTCGCTAGCCGCATTGCAGGATTACGATGCTTTTTATGAATCGGAAATTGCACTGCGACAGGCAATGCTTTACCCCCCGTTTGCCGATTTGTGCATTGCAGGGTTTGCCGCAGAGCAGCGAAATTCGGCACAAAAGGGTGCCGAGGAATTTTTAAAGCTGCTTGCAAGCACGGCAAAAACCAAATTTCCGCAATTGCCTATGAGGGTTTTGGGACCAACGCTTGAAGCGGTAGCAAAAATAAACAACAAATACCGCTACAGGTTAATGATAAAATGCCGCAGCGGCAAAGACTTCCGCAGTTTGATGCAAGAAGTGCTGGCAAGCTTCGGCACACTGCCGGGGCACAAAAACACCGGCGTTTATATAGATTTTATTTAAAAAGGGAAATTTATGGCTATAAGAAATATTATTACAAACGATTTGGAACGGCTGACCAAAAAAAGCCGTGAGGTAGAAAAGTTTGACGACCGATTAGCACAGCTGCTTGACGATTTAACCGACACTTTACGCCACTCAGGCGGTGTTGGCTTGGCTGCACCGCAGGTAGGCATTTTACGCAGGGCGGTTGTTATTGATATTGGGCAAGGGCTTATTGAGCTTGTAAACCCGAAAATTGCAATGTTCTCGGGCGAGCAAGACGGCAGCGAGGGCTGCTTGTCGTTCCCCAACGAGTACGGCTTGGTAAAACGCCCGATGCACGTTAAGGTAAAGGCACATGACCGTAACGGAAAACCGTTTGAAGTAAGCGGCGACGAGCTTTTGGCACGTGCCTTATGCCACGAAATCGACCATTTAGACGGTATAGTTTTTAAGTCAAGGGTCAGCAGAATGCTCCGCCCGGAAGAAATAGAGTTATAAATAAGAAGGCAGAAATAATAATGCAGAAATATTTCTGCATTCTGCATTATCCTTTGTTATTTATAAATAAAGGGAGGTATTGCAAAATTGAAAATAGTTTTTATGGGTACGCCCGATTTTGCAGTGCCGTCGCTGCTGGAGCTTGTAAAAGACGGGCACGAAGTTGCAGCGGTGTTTACCCGTGAGGATAAACCAAAAGGGCGTGGCTATGCAATGCAGCCAACCCCTGTTAAAATTGCGGCACAACAATTGCAAATACCTGTGTATACGCCAAAAACACTAAAAACCGACGATGTTTTGCAGACGCTTAAAATCATTGCCCCCGACGTTATTGTTGTGGTGGCATACGGGCGGATTTTGCCCGAAAGTGTTTTGCAATTGCCGCCGTTGGGCTGCATTAATGTGCATGGCTCGCTGTTGCCAAAATACCGTGGGGCTGCCCCAATGCAATGGGCGGTTATAAACGGCGAAAGCACAACCGGCGTTACTACAATGCTTATGGATGCCGGGATTGACACCGGCGATATGCTGGAGAAAACCGAAATTGAAATTTTGCCCGGCGATGATTTTGAAGCGGTGCATAACAACCTTATGCAAGCAGGTGCATTACTGCTGGTGCAGACTTTAAAAAAGCTGCAAAACGGCGAACTTACGCACATAAAGCAAGACGACAGCATAAGCACCTATGCCCCGCTGATAACAAAGCAAATGTGCAAAATTGACTGGAACCGTTCGGCAACCGAGATTAACAACCTAATTAGGGGGCTGTCGCCCTTCCCCGGTGCGTTTGGTTTGTATGGCGGCAAAAAACTGAAGATTTTTAAAGCAACCCCGCAAAATTTACCAAGTGATTCTAACGTAACTGCGGGTGAAATTATATTGGTGCAACCGCTAACGGTTGCATGTGCGGGTTCGGCTTTAACGCTGGAGGAAGTGCAGCTTGAGGGCAAAAAACGTATGCAAACAAGTGAGTTTCTGCGTGGCTTTAAGTTGAACGTAGGGGAGCGGTTGGATGGATAAAAACGCCCCAAAGAGCAAAAATTCAGGCAAAAAAGCCACAAATAAAAAACCGCAAACACAAACCAACGCAAAACCAAGCCCAAACCCACGCAGGGTGGCGTTTGATGTGTTGTATAATGTGCTGGTGCAGGGCGGGTACTCTAACATTGCACTGGGCAACGCAATAAACGGCTACAGCTTGCAGCATAGGGATGCTGCCTTTTGTGCAAAAATTGTTTACGGCGTGTTAGAAAATTTGCTTTACCTTAATGCAATTATTGCGAAGCAAAGCAAAATAAAAATAGATAAAATCGACGAAAAAGCAAAAATCCTTCTGCAAATGGGGATGTATCAGCTTATATGGATGAACGTGCCGGCAAGTGCCGCCGTTAACGAAACCGTAAACCTTGCACAGCGGTTAAAGCTTTTTGCCGCAAAGGGGTTTATTAACGGTATGCTGCGTAGCTTTGCACCGCAGGCTGATTTATATGCAAACCCTGCCGAAGCAGCACCTTTGCTTGCTAAAAACTCCGACGAAGTGCATTTGGTAGCACTTGCATATTCGGTGCAGCCGCAAATTGTAAAAATGCTTTTTAACAGCTATGGCAAGGCACAAACAACGGCAATGCTCGCACAAGCCTGTGGGCGACCGCCGCTTTACTTGAGGGTGAACACCCTAAAAACCACACCGCAGCAGCTTGCAAAATTGCTTGAGGAGCAGGGCGTTAGAACAAGCCCCGTTGCTTTTTTAAGTGCAGGGCTTGTGGCAGACAACTTTGGCGATGTAACACAGCTGCAAGCTTTTAAAGACGGTCTGTTTCATATTCAAGATGCGGCGTCGCAACTGTGTTGCGATTTGCTATGCTTGCAACCCGGCGAGAATATGCTGGACGTATGTGCCGCACCCGGTGGCAAGAGCTTTACTTCGGCACAAAAAGGCGGCAGCACTGCAACAGTAACAGCCTGCGACCTATACCCGCATAAAATCGAGCTGATTACCGAGGGTGCAAACCGGCTGGACCTGTGCAATATTAAAAGCTTTGTTTGCAATGCCGAAGAAAATAACCCCGATTTTGCAAATAAATTCGATAAAATTTTGTGCGATGTGCCGTGCAGCGGGCTGGGCGTAATAAGACGCAAGCCCGAGATTAAATATAAAACCGATTTGCTGAGCAACGATTTGCCGACAGTGCAGTATAAAATTTTGCAAACCGCAGCGGCTTACCTAAAAACGGGGGGCGAACTTGTGTATTCGACCTGTACGCTTAACCCTGCCGAAAACGGCGAGGTTTGCAAAAAGTTTTTGGCGGAGCATACAAATTTTGCCCCTGTGCTGCTTGCTTTGCCGCAGGGCGTGCAGCGGGCAATTGACGAGCCGGAAAACGAGTTGACCCTTTTGCCGCACATTAACAACACCGACGGCTTTTTTGCGGCAAAGTTTGTTAAAAAAGTCTGAGATTAATTTAACATACAGTGATTGTATGCAATAACTATATATTGTGCGTTGGAAAGTTTATGGAATTAAAAAATGAAAATTGATATAAAATCTTCGGAGAAAGAGCAAATAGAAGAAAACCTTGCAAAAGCGGGCTTTAAAAGCTACCGTGCCGCACAGGTTTGGGGCTGGCTGCAAAAGGGAGTTACCGATTTTGCTCAAATGACTAATATTCCCGCCGAATTAATAAACTATTTAAAAGAAAATTATTACATTTCTGTAATAAATATTGAAAAAAAACTAATATCGGGTTATGATAGTACAGTGAAGTACCTTTTTTCGCTGCACGACGGTTTTTTTATCGAATCGGTTGTAATGCGATATAAACACGGGAACACTATTTGCATATCGACCCAAGCGGGCTGCAAAATGAACTGTGCCTTTTGTGCTACCGGCAAAAACGGCTTTAAACGTAACCTTACCCCTGCCGAAATGCTTTTGCAAATTGAGATTGCAAACAAAGATTTGTTTGGTGCAGGCACGTTAGATACTTCTTCAAAAACAAAAACCGACGGCCACGAGCATATTAATAATGTTGTGCTTATGGGTATGGGCGAGCCGCTGGACAATTTTGATAATGTTATTAAGTTTTTTAAGCTTATAAACGGCAAAATAGGCATGAGGCATATTTCGCTTTCTACCTGCGGGGTTGTGCCTAAAATTTACGAGCTTGCCGAGTATAAATTCGGGCTTACGCTGTCGGTTTCACTCCACGCCCCAAACGATGCTTTACGCAGCCGCACAATGCCTATTAACAACACATATCCCATTGCCGATTTACTCAGGGCGTGCCGCCACTATGCAAAAGTTACCGGGCGGCGGATTTCGTTTGAATATGCACTGATAGAGGGCGTTAACGATTCGGACGAATGTGCAACCGAGCTTGCACAAAAACTGCGGGGAATGTTGTGCCACGTTAACTAAATACCCGTAAACGAGATTAAAGGCGGCAGCTTTAAAAAAAGCCCAAAGCAAAGGGCGGCTGCGTTTGTAAATATACTTGAAAAGTACGGCATAACCGCCACAATAAGGCGGACCTTAGGCAGTGATATTAATGCATCCTGCGGGCAGCTTGCAGGGGAAAACAATTAGCGTAACCACCCCGTCTTCGCTAAAGCGAATCCACCCCTCCCCGGAGGGGAATATTCGCACAAACAATAGACTGCATACTAATTCAAATGAGTGCAATTTCACATAAAAACCAACCCGAAAATAGTCCGAAAGTCTCGGAGAGAGAAATTATTCCCCTCTGGGGAGGGGTGGCTGCTCCCTAAGTAAAGAATAAAATTTATTTTTTATTAAAAATCTAAAAAAATAAAAATATTTTTAGATTGAGCAGAGCAGACGGGGTGGTTTGAAAAAATATTCAATAAAGAAGGTGAAAATTTGGAAGTTTTTTGCAAAAGCGACATTGGCATTGTGCGAACCGAAAACCAAGACAGCTTTGGCTATAATGTTATTACGCCCGACTGTGCATGGGCGTTGGTTTGCGACGGTATGGGCGGTGCAAACGGCGGCTCTACCGCAAGCACAATGGCGGTAAAGGTTATTACCGATGCCATAAATAACGGCTACAGTGATGAAATGAGCCAGTCTAAGCTTTCGGATTTTCTTATAGAAGCGGTAGCTGCGGCAAATAAAGAAGTGTTTGATGCCTCTTGTGCCGATATAACCCTTACGGGTATGGGAACAACCTGCGATTTGGTTTTGGTTAAAAAAGGCGTTATTCATATTGTTCATGTGGGCGACAGCCGGGTTTATGCCGTGCGGGGCGACCGTATTAAGCAGCTTTCGGAAGACCATTCGGTGGTTATGGAAATGGTACGGCGTGGCGATTTAACCCTTGAGCAAGCAGCCAACCACCCCAACCGCAATTTTATAACACGAGCTTTGGGCATAAAGCCCCATGTGCATATAGATTATATAGAAGCGGGTTTTGAGCCGAGCGATGTGCTGGTTTTGTGCTCCGATGGGCTTTCTAACGAGCTTAGCGATGATGAAATTTTACAGACGATTATAGAGTGCAATAAAGATGAAGCCGCAACTGTGCTTGTGCAAAAAGCAATAGACAGCGGCGGGCATGATAATATTACCGTAGCCGTAATGGGCTAAAGCTGTGCAAATGTTTAACATTAAGGCTTTACAGAGCGGAGGGAAATAAGGTTATATGGATAAATATACAGGCAAAAAGTTAGACGGTCGCTACGAAATTCGTGAGTTGATAGGCGTGGGCGGTATGGCCTATGTTTACCATTGCTATGATACTATTGACGACCGTGAAGTTGCAATTAAAATTTTAAAAGACGAATATCTTAATAACAAGGATTTTATCCGCAGGTTTAAAAACGAATCTAAAGCAATTGCAATGCTTTCTCACCCTAATATTGTTAAGGTTTTAGATGTAAGCTTCGGCGATGTGATTCAGTATATCGTTATGGAATATATCGACGGAATAACGCTTAAAGAGTATATTACGTTAAAAGAAGTGCTGGATTGGCACGAGGCAGTGCATTTTATAATTCAAACGCTAAAAGCGTTGCAGCACGCCCACGATAACGGCATAGTACACAGGGATATTAAACCCCAGAACATAATGCTTTTTCAAGACGGAACAATTAAAGTTACCGACTTTGGCATAGCAAGGTTTTCTTCCAACGCAACCCGCACTATGACCCAGCATGCTATTGGTTCGGTGCATTATATTGCACCCGAGCAAGCCAAAGGCGAGCTTACCGACGGCAGGGCGGATATTTATTCTATTGGCGTTATGCTTTACGAAATGCTTACCGGCACGGTTCCTTTTGATAGCGATAACCCTGTTTCGGTTGCACTTATGCAGCTGCAAAACACGCCAAAACGCCCACGGGATATTAACCCGTCAATCCCCTATGGCTTAGAGCAAATTACCACAAAGGCAATGCAAAAAGATAAAGAAAACCGCTACCAATCGTCTTTGCATATGCTAAACGATGTTGAACGCTTTAGGCTTAACCCCAATGTGGTTTTTTCATATAAATTTTTTATCGACCAATCCCCCACAAAGCATATGACATCCTCCTCCACACGCCGCAACGAACGGGTAGAAAAGCCTTTGCCAAATGGCTACGGCGATGGATATTCTGCCGAGGAAAAACGGCAAAACCGTACACAAAACTTTGGCGAGCAAAGCGGCAAGCTTAAAAAAAGCAGCTATAAAACCTCTGTTGAAGAGGAGAACAAAACCGAGCAAAAGCAAGTATGGTCAATTGTTAAGGCATGTGCAATCTCGTTTGCGGCTATGTTTTTGCTGTTTGGTATTTTGGCGTTTGTAAATGCTTGCAACGGCGGCGGAGCAACAAATAAGGAAGTTGATGTGCCCAATTTTGTGGGCAAACAGTTTGCCGAAGTAACACAGGGCAACGGCGGCGAGTATAACTTTGAATTTGTGTATGATACCGACTATGATAAAGCAAAATCGATGGGTATTGTGCTAAAGCAAGACCCCGAAGCCGGCAGCATAAAGGTAAAAGAAGGCTCTAAAATAACCCTGACCATAAACGGTACCGAAACCAAGGTAAAAATCCCCGATATTATTACGCAAAAAGAGGCAGAAGCCATAAAAATTTTGCAAGGCCGCAATTTAACGCCCAAGGTTGTTTATATTCAAGATGATACAGCTCCGTTAGGCAAGGTTGCAAGCACCTTCCCCGCAAGCGGAGTTGAAACAAACATTGGCGACACAGTGTTTCTGTTTATTCCCAATACGCAAAGCGGTGCAACTGTCGAAATCCCTTCTTTAGAGGGGCTGTCGGTTAATGCCGCAAAAAACGAGCTTGACAGCTTGGGGCTGGAGTACGAAATAAGCTATGACGAAAACTCTATAAAACCCAAAGACGAGGTTGTGCTGCAAACGCCGCTATCGGGCGGCAAAGTGCAAAAGGGCTATAGGGTTAAGCTTGTTTTAAGCAAAGAAAAGAAAATCGAGCGAGAGGTTACAATACCTGTTCCTCTGCCGCAAAACGCACCGGGTACGCTGTTTATTAAAGTGTTTATAAACGGTGCGGCAAGCGAGGTTTACTCGGTAGAGGTTGACCCTGCACACACAGTGCCAACGCCATATTTATATAATCTTACACTTGTTGGTGCCGACACCAATACAAAAGTTCTAATTCAACTAAACGGGCAAGGCTACCGAGAATATACAGTCAACTTCCAAACCGGGCGGGTAGATTTAACCTTCAGCGGGCAATATGTTCCGCCAACCGAGCCGCCGACAGAACCTCCTCAAACCGACCCAATCGACACGCCCAACCCAACAGACAGTGATGTCGGAGAAGATTGATGACAGCCGACAATAAAAAACTTACAGGCAAAATAATAAAAGCAACCGGCGGTTTTTTCTACGTTTTTGTTAAAGCGGACACAAACACACCTGCCGTAACCCAAAATAAAACGGGCGGCTTTAGCAACGGTATGGTTATTGAATGCAAAGCCAAAGGTATATTTAAAAAAAGCGGCATTTCGCCCTGCTGCGGCGACAATGTTGTGGTTGCCGTGCAAGAGTCGGGCTATTGTGTTATAGAAGAAGTACTGCAAAGAAAAAACCACCTTGTACGCCCCCCGCTTGCAAATTTAGATTTGCTGGCGGTTGTGGTGTCTGCCGATGAGCCGAAAATAAACTACAGCGTGCTGGACAAACTTTTAGCAGTTTGCCGCAGCAAAAACATACCCTCGGTGGTTATTATTACCAAAACCGATTTATCTCAAAGTGCGGCAGAGCAAGCCGCCGAGATTTATACTAAGGCAGGCATAAGTGTTTTTAGCTTTTGCCGAGAAGATAACAGTAGCACTGAACAAATTAAAAATTTTTTGCATGGCAAAACAGCTGCATTTGCAGGCAACAGCGGTGTTGGCAAAAGCACTTTGCTAAATGCACTCTTGCCGGGTTTGCAGCTGCAAACGGGAGAGATAAGCAAAAAGCTGGGGCGTGGGCGGCACACAACCCGCACGGTAGAGCTTTTTGACACGGGCTATTGCCATATTGCCGATACTCCGGGATTTTCTACCGTCGATTTGCAGCGGTACAATATTTCAGACGCTGCCGATTTGCAATATTGCTTTGAAGAGTTTGAGCAATATTTGGGCAAATGCCAATTCACCTCATGTACACATATTTGCGAAAAAGGCTGTGCTGTGCTGCAAGCGTTAGCCGACGGAGAAATTACCCAAAGCCGCCACAAAAGCTATGTTGATATTTACGGGGAAATTAAAACAAATAAAAAATAATAATGCAGAATGCAGAAATGGTTTTGTTATATAAAGGGTCATAAAAAATGATTTGTGAAATGTGCGGGCTGACGGTTGCGTTAGAGCCGAAATATGCAGCCCTGCAAAAACGCTCTCGAAAATTTTTGGCAAAAAACCAAGCCGCCGTGCCCGATATTACAATAGAATTAAATCAAGCTGATATTGAAGAAAATGTGCAAAAAAATCCGCACTCTAATTTGCAAACAATAGAGTACGGTATGGCGGGGATGAATTTTTTTGAGCAAATTACGCCCTTTGATTGCTTTGTTTTGCATGCCTCGGCAGTGGATGTTGACGGCGAAGGCTACCTGTTTTGCGGTACAAGCGGCACGGGCAAATCAACCCACGCTGCACTGTGGCTGCACGCCTTTGCCGAGCGGGCAAAATATATTAACGACGATAAGCCCATAATTAAAATTGCAGGCGAAGAAGTATTGTGCTGCGGCACTCCGTTTTCGGGCAAAAACGATTTTAACTCGCCCACAATTTCGCCTGTTAGGGCAGTGTACCTTTTAGAACAGTCGCCGCAAAACCATATAGAACCGCTAAGCAAGCGAGAGGCTTTGGCGTTGGTTTTGGCACAAAGCCATTCGGCAAAAAGCCACGAGGCAGTGCTAAAGCACTTGCAGTTGGTAGAAAAGGCTGTAACCAAAATCCCGTTTTTCCGCCTTAAATGCAACATTTCTACCGAGGCGGTTGCCGTTGCATACCATATGAAAAACCCCGACGAGTTACTAAAGTCGGGGAAGATAGTAGGGAAGAGTTAGTTTTGTTATTTCTCCCACTTATTAAAGCTGGCGGTCTGAGGCGAGTTGCATCGCTCGCTTTCTCCCCCTGTCGGCTTCGCCGACTTTCCCCCTCCCGGAGGGGGACTTTTTTGCTCACTATTATAATAGTGTTCCTTAAAGCCTCCCACACCAGATGTCAGAAATCAGATGTTAGAGGTTAGATATAGCGGCGTAGCCGCTACTTGCAAAATGTTTCATTTTGCAAAGAGGAGCAACCAACCGTAAAGCGTAGCTTT
>JAISII010000170.1 GCA_031262125.1 Oscillospiraceae bacterium
GGCAATTTGTGCCGCACCCTCAATTTTGGGGAAATTGGGTGTGCTTGATTTTAAAAAAGCAGTTTGTTACCCCGGTTTTGAAGAATTTATGGGCAAAGCAATAATGCAGCCGCAGCAAACAACTGCCGTTGCCGACGGCAATTTTATAACAGGCAAAGGTGCAGGTGCGGCAATCGAGTTTGGGCTGCTTATTGTAGAAGTTTTAAAAGGCAAGCAAACAGCTTTGGATTTGGCAAAAACACTGCAATGCCCAATGCAAAGTTATAAGTGATATTTTTAGTTTAAAAGGACAATTACGATGCCCGAACAAACAGTGCAGCAGCAAAAGCAGCAAAAGCGAGCCGAATATACGGCTATAAGGCAAAGCGTTGCAAAGCAGGAGAAAAAACAGCTTGATTTAGAGCTGCAAAGCCGTTTTTTGGCTTTGCCCGAGTATTATGCCGCAACGGTAGTGTTCGCCTATGTTGCAAAAGCGGAAGAAATTGAAACAAGGGGTATAATTAAGGCTGCCTTTGCAAACAACAAGCTTGTGGCAGTGCCAAAGTGCTCGGCAGACGGCAAAACCCTTGAGTTTTATTATATCAGTGGGTTGCATCAGCTTGCTCCGGGCGGTTTTGGCGTTTTAGAACCTAAGCCCGATGTTTGCAAAAAGGTGGAGGATTACTCGGGCGGAATTTGTGCCGTGCCGGGTTTGGCATTTAGCACCGAGGGTTGCCGTTTGGGCTATGGCAAAGGGTATTACGACAGATTTTTAAAAATATTCGGCGGCGTTAAGGTCGGGCTTGCGGCAAGTAGCTGCATTGGGTTAAAACTCCCGACAGAAGTGCACGACATACCCGTAGATATAATAATTACCGAAAAATACGTTAGACGAGTATAGAATATTAATGCAATAAGATGTATCAAGATATAATAAGGAGGGCAAGCTTATGGGCGACCTTAACGATAGATTAAACTTAGATAATTTCGATGAAAACTCGGTTGCACAAACACGCCGACGCAAAATGCAGGAGTTCCGCAAAAAAATGGACACCGACAGTTTTGTGCCTTTAGAGGATGAGTTAAGAACCGACGGGTATGATTTGAGTGCGTTTGACAGCAGCTTTGGTTCGGATGCGGTTGTGCCCTCTAATGAGGAGATAACCTCTTACAGCGACGAGGGCGTTAAGGAACGCATAGCCAAAAACTCCAAAAAAGAGCAAAAAAAGCAGCAAAAGCAAGAGCGAAAGCAGCGGTTGCAAAAAGGCAAGAAAAACCGCATTTTCTTTAGAGTTACGTGGATAACTGCCGTAGTGATTGTGGGGCTGTTTTTGGGGCAGGTTTTTTTGGTTGGTATGAACGACCTGTTGGCAATAAACCGCAAAGATGAAACCGCAGTTACCGTTTCGGTTCCGCAAAATGTAAGCATTGGGCAAATTGCCGATATTCTTTATGATAACGGGCTGATTAACAGCAAAGGCTGGTTTGAGTTTTATACAAATTCAACATCGGCAGCGGGGTTGTTTAAGCAAGGCAAGTTCGAGCTGACCCGCAATATGGATTATGAATCGATAATTAACCATTTGCAAACAAAAGCCAACCGTACCGACACAGTAAAAATTATGTTTCCCGAGGGTATGAGCGTGCTCGAAATTGCAGCTTCGCTTAAAGAAAACGGCGTTATTCCCGACACAAAGGACTTTTTAAACTTGTGCAACAGCCACGAGTTCGACGAGGATTTTACATTTTTAAAAGAGCTTAAAAACAACGACAAACGCTACTATTTGCTGGAGGGCTATTTATATCCCGACACCTATGATTTTTATGTTAACGAATCGCCCGAGGATATTATTTATAAATTTTTAGATAACTTTGAAACAAAAATATTCTACACAAAAATGAACATTGGCAAAAACCTAAAGGGCAAGACAATAGCCGAATATGCCGCCGACAGCGACTATTCGCTCGACCAAATTGTAAACCTTGCGTCTATAATTCAAGACGAAGCGTTAGACACCAACGATATGTACAAGATATCTTCGGTTTTGCATAACCGTTTAGAATACGGCGACAACCACGATATTTATACCCTAAGCTGCGATTCTACCAGCTTTTACCCATATTTGTCTGCCAAAAACGTGCCAAAAGATATTGCAAGCACATTTAAAAGCCGGTACGACACTTATCAAATTCAAGGTTTGCCTCCCGGGGCTATAGATTCGCCGGGGCTGGAGGCAATTAAAGCCGCACTTGCCCCAACCGACACCGATTATTTTTACTTCTGCCACTCTCAGGGCGACGACCCGCAAGCCTATTATGCCGTTACTTGGGGCGGGCATCAAGATAACCTTGCCGAGGCAGGGTTGCTGGATTGATTTTTTCTCTTTTCTCCTTCCGGAGGATTTTTAAAAATTGCAAATAGCAAGTGGCAAGTGGCAAATGGAAATAAGAAATAATAATGCAGAATGCAGAAATGTTTAAACTACACTGAAAAAAGTCCCCCTCCGGGAGGGGGAAAGTCGGCAAAGCCGACAGGGGGAGAAAGCGAGCGGCAAAGCCGCTTCTTGCCTCTTGCCTCTTGCCTCTGACCTCTTGTTTCTGAAAGGACAGGGGGGAGAAAGAGAAGCAAAAACAATGAACCTCAATTATTAAGCTTAGGGGTGAAAATTTATAAAAACCAATAAAATCGAACTTCTGTCCCCGGCGGGAGATATGGAGGCACTGCAGGCGGCTTTTACCTTTGGTGCAGATGCAGTGTATTTGGCGGGTCAAAGCTTTGGTATGCGTGCTGCTGCAAAGAATTTTAACGACCGGCAGCTTGAAAGTGCAATAAAATTTGCCCACGGGCAAAACCGCAAGGTTTATGTAACCTGCAACATTGTCGCCCATAACCGTGAGCTTGAGCAAATGCCCGAATTTTTAGAAAAGCTTGATGAATTTAATGCCGACGGTGTAATACTCTCGGACATTGGGGTGCTTGCGGCGGCAAAAAAATATGCACCAAATGTGCCTGTGCATAT